>NZ_JANVFC010000054.1:0-557 GCF_025195005.1 Vibrio sp. NC2 | reverse complement strand
GGGCGATTAGCTCAGTTGGGAGAGCACCTGCCTTACAAGCAGGGGGTCACTGGTTCGAGCCCGGTATCGCCCACCATCTTTAAACATTCTTTGATGACAACAGTCTAATGAGAGTTTTTAAAAATGGTTTTGAAAGTTTAAAACTCGAAAAACTCTTGCTCTTTAACAATTTGGAAAGCTGACTGATTTGATTACTTACGAATAATTCAAATCAAATTTAAAAGTTCTCAATGTTTATCTGCTCTTATTTATTAAGAACGGTATAAACAAAACAAACACATTCAAGTGTCTTGTATTCGAATGATCAGAAATGATTGTTCATTTTTTGATTCTAATTTTTATTAAAAAGTGGAAACAAAAAGTAAATTGAGTCCGGCAAACAGTTATCAGGAATTAACCCTTCTTGATGACAACCAAAAACCTTGGTTAGTTACCATACTAGTTTGTTTTCGCTTTTCAAAAGCGAAAAGTAAAACAGAGACCCTTTCGGGTTGTATGGTTAAGTGACTAAGCGTACACGGTGGATGCCTTGGCAGTCAGAGGCGATGAAAGGCGTA
>NZ_JANVFC010000053.1:0-608 GCF_025195005.1 Vibrio sp. NC2 | reverse complement strand
TACGCCTTTCATCGCCTCTGACTGCCAAGGCATCCACCGTGTACGCTTAGTCACTTAACCATACAACCCGAAAGGGTTTCTATTTGCTTTCACTTTAAAAAGTGAAGACAAATAAGCGTATGGCAACTAACCAAGGTTTTTGGTTGTCATCAAGAAGGGTTAATTCTTGATGACTGTTTGCCGGACTCAATTGTGAATCAATGTAAACATTGATTCGAATACAAGACACTTGAATGTGTTTGTTGTGTTTATCTAATGAAAGATAAACATTGAGAACTTTTAAATTTGATTGAATTACTCGTAAGTAATCAATCAGTCAGCTTTCCAAATTGTTAAAGAGCTTGATTCAAACTAATGAACCATTTTTAAATACTCTGATAGAAGAGAATACTTAAAGATGGTATCCCGTAGGGGAGTCGAACCCCTGTTACCGCCGTGAAAGGGCGGTGTCCTAGGCCTCTAGACGAACGGGACACTAGTATCTCTTTTACTTTCTAAACCTAATCAATCTGTGTGGACACTCATCGTAAGTATCTTCGTATAAGGAGGTGATCCAGCCCCAGGTTCCCCTAGGGCTACCTTGTTACGACTTCACCCCAGTCATGAAC
>NZ_JANVFC010000052.1:0-704 GCF_025195005.1 Vibrio sp. NC2 | reverse complement strand
GAAGGCGAGTTGTTCATCACTCTTGAAGGTGAAGTACGCTTCGAACCAAACCGAAATCTAGACCACACAGCTAGCGAAGATATCGTGAAGTCGATAGTGGTGACCTCAAGCGATTCAGATAATGACGTACTGACTTCCACAGTGACGCTGACGATTACCGATGGTGATATTCCGACCATTGATGCAGTGCCAAGCGTTACTTTGTCTGAAACCAATCTTACGGATGGGTCAGCTCCAAGCGGCAGTGCAGTCAGTCAAACCGAGATAATTACTTTCACCAACCAAAGTGATGATGTAGCGAGTTTCCGTATTGAGCCAACAGAGTTCAATGTGGGCGGTGCACTGAAATCGAATGGCTTTGCCGTTGAGATAAAAGAAGATTCGGCTAATCCGGGAACTTACATAGGCTTTATTACCAACGGTTCGAGCACTGAAGTTCCTGTATTCACTATTGCCTTCTCTACGAGCACCTTAGGTGAATACACCTTTACCTTACTTGAAGCACTAGACCATGCAGATGGCCTAGATAATAACGATCTGAGTTTTGATCTGCCTGTTTATGCGGTTGATACGGACGGCGACGATTCACTGGTGTCTCAGCTGAATGTGACCATCGGTGATGATGTTCAAATCATGCAAGATGGTACGTTAGATATTATCGAGCCAAATCTTGCAGACGGCACAATCACAACCAACACCATTGA
>NZ_JANVFC010000051.1:0-760 GCF_025195005.1 Vibrio sp. NC2 | reverse complement strand
TGTCTCGTCCTAAAATACGTTGACGATTTTAGTAAGCCAGTAACGCAAGTTGCTGGCTTTTTTCATGCATCTTATTTGGCGTATTCATACCTAGGCTGAGATGTGGCCTCATTTCGTTGTACGTATATATCGACTCTTCAACAAGTGTTTTCAACTCGCGAAGATCTTTGCACTGAGTAAGCAAGAACTCTTGCTTGAGGATACCATTGACCCGCTCAGCTAAAGCGTTTTGGTAACAGTCATAACCATCTGTCATTGATGGTGTTATGCCATACTTTTTAAGTTTCTCTTGATAGAGGTTTGAGCAATACTGAAGCCCTCTATCTGAGTGATGGATTGTCGCATGACGATAACATCGAGTTTTTACCGTCATATCTAAAGCCTTCACAACATCGCTCGCTTTCATTTCATTGCTGACTTCATACCCCATTATTTTACGGCTGAAAGCATCTGTAACCAATGACAAGTAGTGAACGCCCTCGTTCGATTGAACATAAGTGATGTCGCTCACCAGAACCTCTTCGGGTTTTGAAGGAACAACTTCTTTTAGCAAGTTCGGATGTTTTTTCATCCAGTGCCTGCTGTTCGTTGTTTTGGTATAACTCCGTTTTGGCTTAACGAGTAAGCGCTCTTCTCTGAGGTAATCAAACAAAGCATCACGCCCAAGTTTTATTCCCATAGCTATCAGCTTAGGTTTCAATAAGAAATAGAGCTTACGAGTTCCTAATCGAGGCATGAAGCGTCTTAGTTCAAGGACCAT
>NZ_JANVFC010000050.1:0-842 GCF_025195005.1 Vibrio sp. NC2 | reverse complement strand
CAAATCATGCAAGACGGTACGTTAGATATCATCGAGCCAAATCTGGCTGATGGCACAATCACAACCAACACCATTGACGTGATGCCAAATCAGAGTGCTGATGGCGCGACGATCACTCAGTTCACCTATGACGGTCAACTAAGAACACTTGATCAAAATGACACTGGTGAGCAGCAGTTTAGCTTTACGGAAGGTAAGCTTTATATCACCCTTGAAGGTGAAGTGCGCTTTGAACCAAATCGTAATTTAGACCACTCGGTAAGCGAAGACATCGTGAAGTCGATAGTAGTGACTTCAAGCGACTTCGATAACGATCCGGTGACTTCAGCCATTACGCTGACCATTACTGATGGTGACAATCCGACTATCGATTCGGTACCGAGCGTTGTACTTGAAGAAGCTGATTTAACTGATGGCTCATCGCCAAGTGGCAGCGCGGTTAGTCAGACGGAAACCATCACTTTCACTAATCAAAGTGACGATGTCGAAAAATTCCGTTTAGAACCAAGTGAATTTAATACTAACAATGCGCTCAAGTCCGATGGCTTGAGCATTGAGATTCGAGAGGAACCAACAGGCTCTGGCAATTATATTGGTTTCACGACCGATATTTCGAATGTCGAAACCACTGTGTTTACACTCGATTTCAGCAGTACTACTTTGGGTGAGTACGCCTTCACGCTTCTGGAAGCGATTGACCACACGCCTGTTCAAGGCAATAACGATCTAACATTCAACTTGCCAGTATACGCTGTCGATAGTGACGGCGATGATTCACTGGTGTCTCAGCTAAATGTAACCATCGGTGATGATGTCCAAATCATGCAGGATGGTACCTTAGA
>NZ_JANVFC010000005.1:71739-270044 GCF_025195005.1 Vibrio sp. NC2 | reverse complement strand
ATTCTCCTTAATTGGAAAATCGAAAAGCCAACTCATTGAGTTGGCTTTTTTCGTTTCCGAGCTTTATATCTTTCTAAACGTACCTTGCCGAACCTATCTTTCTAAACACGGCCCTCAACTAACTAAACACCAACCCACACTACAGCAAAAAAGACTAAGCGAACTAGCCTATTCAAACATCAGTGATCCCATACTTCAGCATGACGCTCACAAACCAGATAAGCAGCGCAGACTAAGCAATTGGTCGATACATGTTCTTCGCATTCATTCGCAATTATCAGGTTCTGCTGCAAACTAATCTCAGGCTCCAATACGGGTTCAAAGAACTTTGTCATTACTCATCAAATCCGAATAAAATTAGTTAGTTAGGCTAATCCAATCTTTGAATAAGATACATCTCTCAATATTTGTCGTGATGACACTCTTCCTCTACTCATGTTACTTGTCTGTTCCACATGTTTCGTCATATTGGTATTGCTCCGTGAATCTAAAGCTCCCCCTCCTCCCCAAAAAAGCTCAAAGCCAATTTCCCAGCAGCAACTTACAGGTGCATATCATTAGACACAAAAAGCCCCTGCTGATTTCTCAGCAGGGGCTTTCAATTATTTGGTGTCATTCCGAATAACTACATCATATTGATGTTGAGTTAAATCCTGGAATTAGCCTTGAATACCAACAATTAACCAAGGTGCATTGTCAGTTGTTAGGTCACGCTCTAGGTGCCAGATATCAGTGATATCTTCTTCAACACCATCCGCTGTATCACGGTAACGACCGCTGAACTGAAGGCTTAGCTGTGCTTTGCTACCATCGTGGTCTGCACGAACGATTTCAGCATCAACGTACATTACGTCTGTGTGCTGATCACCGTCTAGCTTATTACGCTCAGCTTTTAGGTCTTCAAATAGGCTTGGAGATACGTATTCTTCAATCGTATTTAGCTCGTTGTGATTCCATGCACCTTGCAGTGTACGGTAGTGCTCACGAGAACCGTTGATGAATGCCGCTTGATCAAAGCCCGGTGGGTAGTTATGTGGAACATCGCTTTGTGCACCAAAACCGAAACCACCAGCAGCGCCTTGTGATTGAGGTTGTGCTTGCTCGAAGTTATGAACATTTGGCTGTTGCTTAGGTTGTTCAAACTTGTTCTGACCCATGCCGCCGAATGCAGGCTGTTGACCACGTGCATTCTGCTGATTCATTGAGCCCTGCTTCGCACCCAACATTCCGCGTAGGAATTTAAACGCTAGGAAAGCAATCAGACCCATAATCAGAATATCCATGAACTGGATACCTTCAAATGCGCCACCAAAGAATGCAGCTAAAAGACCACCAGCAAGTAAACCACCTAGCAGACCGCCCATAAGGCCTTTCTTGCTAGAGTTAGCTGCTGTGTTCTTACCCGTTTGATCTTGACGGATCGAATTCGTGTTTTGTTGTTTTGGTGCTGGAGCCGTTTTAAAGCTTTTGCCAAATGACTTACCACCACCAAACTTTTTCGCTTCCGCGATTGGCGTCACCGCGACTGTTACCAACAGGATCGCGACTAGTGAGAAAAATCGTTTCATTATTATCCTTTATAGGTTTTTTATCTTTCGACACCTTAATCATACTCGTTAACAAAGAACAATGAAATATTCACGGCGTTTACACATGTATCATAATATTGCGGCTATTAATTGATGACTAAACTAGCGAAGGGATTGACGGCACTCTGGGGCAGCATTAAAATATTGAACGATGTTCATTTAATAGAAAGTACCCATGGCAAGACGAAACGATCATACTCGCGAACAATTAGTGCAATTAACCTTAAAAACGGTGACCGACTTCTTAGAAGAGCACTCTTATCACGAGTTAAGTCTACGCAAAATCGCCAATATGATTGGTTATGTTCCAAGTACCTTGGTGAATGTATTTGGCAACTACAACCTATTGCTATTGCATGTTGTTGCTCAAACATTAGATGAACTGGCGTCAGAATCTGCTGTAGCAGTTGAACAATCGAGCAATCCTCAGCAAGCTCTATTCAACCTTGCCTACTGCTACCACGATTTTGCACAAAAACACCCTCACCGTTGGCAGCTTATCTTTGAGCACAACATGAACGGTGAAAACCTTCCTGAATGGCAATCGAACCGTATCGATAGAATGACAGGTATGCTAGAGCAACTATTAATCGCGATTGCTCCTGAACATACTGAAAGCGAAGTCGTTAAAGCCAGCCGTGTATTATGGTCTGGAGTACATGGAATTACTCTACTTAGCGTTGATGATAAATTTTTCGCCTCTGAGCCTATCGATGGTAAAGAGTTGATCAATAACCTAGTCTCAAACTACTTAACCAACTGGTAATCATCCAAGGAAAGACAATGAACAACAGCAGCCAATCTTCGCTGTTAACGCAAAAAAGGTTCCTACCCTACTTTATTACCCAATTTCTGGGAGCCTTTAATGACAACATATTCAAAAATGTTCTGTTACTGTTTGTTGCTTTCGCAAGCGTAGACACGCTACCTATTTCCAGCAATTTATTTATTAATTTGGCCGCTGGCCTTTTTATTCTGCCCTTCTTCCTATTTTCTGCTTTGGCTGGTGTGCTGGCTGACAAATATGAAAAATCGTGGTTTATCCGTAAAGTTAAGCTTCTTGAAGTGGTGATAATGTCACTGGGTGCGGTCGGATTTATCTACGAAAGCTACGAAATATTACTGCTACTTCTGTTTTTGATGGGGACACAAAGTGCCTTCTTTGGCCCCGTTAAGTACGCCCTACTCCCGCAACAGTTAGAAACCAAAGAGCTTGTGTCCGGAAATGCTTTGGTTGAAACAGGCACATTCTTAGCCATACTAATCGGTACTCTAGGTGCTGGTATTATTGCATCTGAAGAAAGCGCGAAGCTCATTGCTGCGATATGTATTGTTTCTTTCGCCGTGCTTGGCTATGTATCAAGTTGCTT
Organism: Vibrio sp. NC2; assembly: GCF_025195005.1. Lineage (NCBI taxonomy): Bacteria > Pseudomonadati > Pseudomonadota > Gammaproteobacteria > Vibrionales > Vibrionaceae > Vibrio > Vibrio sp. NC2. The sequence goes on along the minus strand of NZ_JANVFC010000005.1, from coordinate 267,085 downwards.
TATCCCAGAAGCGCCAAGTAACGCACCAGATCTGAAAGTAAAGTGGCAGCCAGTAAAGCTAACCCGCGCAACACTCGCTATTGCAAAAAAAGACCGCCCAACCTTTCAAGCACTGATGTCGATCAGCTGGTTCTGGTTCCTCGGTGCAGCTTACCTCACTCAGTTTCCCAACTTCACCAAGGTTTACCTAAACGGTACTGAAAGCGCTGTCGCGTTTTTGTTGGCACTGTTCTCGGTAGGCATTGCGATTGGCTCGTTGGCTTGCGATAAGTTATCTAATCACCGCATTGAAATCGGCATCGTGCCAATGGGCAGCCTGGGTATTTCGATCTTCGGCCTGTTGATGGCGATATCCATTCCAGAGTCTTTGCCTGACTTTAACTCTTTCCATCAGTTTGTGACGTATTCCGAACTATGGCCGCTGTTTGCTTATCTTCTACTACTGGGGATCTCTGGTGGTATTTTTATTGTTCCGCTTTACTCTCTAATGCAGCTACGGGCAAAGCCAAATGAGCGAGCTCAAGTAATCGCCGGGCTCAATATCTACAACTCGCTATTCATGGTCGGGAGCGCTGTTTTAGGTATTGTTTGCCTTAGTATTCTGGAGCTTTCAATTCCACAGCTATTTGTACTGCTCGCGATAGGAAACACTTTGGTTATGCTGTATCTGTTTTATCAGGTGCCTATTTACGCTTTCCGTTTCTTTACGTGGGTGGTCACTCACACCATGTACCGAGTTAAACATAAAAATTTACATCACCTGCCAGAAAAAGGCGGCGCATTGATCATCTGCAACCATGTGAGTTATATGGATGCATTATTGCTGAGCGCCGTTTGCCCTCGCTTGATCCGCTTTGTGATGGAAGAAGATTACACCAAGTTGCCGCCTATTCGACGTTTCTTGAAAAGAGCTGGGGTTATTCCAATCTCCGCAACCAGCCGTAGCTCTATTCGAAATGCTTTTAAAGAAGTAGAACGCGCCCTGCATGAAGGCCACATCGTATGTATTTTTCCAGAAGGAAAGCTAACTTCTGATGGTGAAGTCGCAGAGTTCATGCGTGGAATGGAGCTGATTATCAAACGATCTCCTGTGTCAGTCATTCCAATGGCTCTCAAAGGGCTATGGGGCAGCTACTTCAGTCGTTACAAAGGCAGTGCTTGCAAAGGGTTACCAACCCGCTTCTGGACTAAGTTAGAAATAGAAGCTGGCAAGCCAATACTCGCTAAAGATGCCTCATGCAAAACTCTTCGGCAGTCAGTCTCAGACCTTCGCGGAACACTACGCTAGATAACCAGCCCTTTATTCATATCAGCTGAACAAGCGTTAAGTTTTTCTTAACGTTTGTTCAATTCATTTAGACTTACTTATCATTTTATTGAACGTATAGTGGTCTCATTACAATAACGCGACAATACAACAAGACTCTAAATACAATGAATCTAAAAAAGTCTGCTCCATTTTATCTTGCTGCACTGTTTTGCTTAACACCTTGGGTAAGCTCTCCGACGGCCCTAGTTATTGGCTTCCTGCTTGCTAGTTTAGGTTTAGTCCCTGAGCATCTAGAAGTAGGCAAACTCACAAAGAAGTTACTGGCCTACTCGATTGTCGGCTTAGGCTTTGGCATTCAGTTTGAAAAAGCATTGGCGGTAACAGGCGACGGTATTGGTTTAATTGTCACGACCATCATTGGTACGTTAGTCATTGGTTGGTTCTTAGCCAAACGAATGGGATTGGATCGCACCACGGGTTACCTAATCTCTTCAGGTACCGCTATTTGTGGTGGTAGCGCGATAGCAGCTGTGGCACCTGCGATCAAAGCAGACGATGAACAGATTGGCTTGGCGTTAGCTACGGTATTTGTGTTGAACTCGGTAGCTCTATTTTTATTCCCGATGATTGGCCACGCGCTTGAGTTAAGCCAACAAACATTTGGTACTTGGGCCGCCATTGCGATTCACGATACATCTTCTGTGGTAGGTGCAGCTTCGGCTTATGGTGAAGAAGCACTGACGACAGCGACAACATTGAAGCTCGCTCGTGCACTTTGGATCATCCCAATCGCTTTAGTCAGCGCGATGATCTTCAAGAACGATCAAAAGAAGATTACGATTCCTTACTTCATTTTCTTCTACTGCGCCGCCATTGCTATCAGTGACTTGCTGCCACAATTTGAGATGGTCTACCAAGGGATCTTTGATGTGTCCAAACGCGCGTTGGTTGTGTGTCTGTTCTTAATTGGCTGTGGTATTTCTGTAGAGAAGTTAAAGGCAGCAGGGCCGAAGCCATTGATGTTTGGTATTACGATGTGGACGATGATTTCGACGGGGTCTTTGGCGTGGTTAACTCTTGCTTAGTTCGCAAAGAAACGCTTTAACTGGTTGTTCGGTTACCTAGACACTCAGATTAGCGAGCAACAAAACAAAAAGGCAAAGCTCAAATGGGCTTTGCCTTTATCGTTTGTGGTAAAGATATTCTTTGTTGCAACAATCACAAATCAAACAGGGGCTTATCACTCTTCTTGCTCTCTCTTTTCATTAAAACAAGTACCACAACCAACACAAATGCGGTGAGTTCAGCCAACGAACGAGTCAACCCTGACGAAGTGACCGCTTGGCCTATCTGCAGTAAAACCGCAATGATGAGGGCAATTTTCATAATAAGACCTTATTCTATAATCCGTTATTTATAGGGCTTATTATGATGGATGGTTATAAAGATAATAAATTCTGTTTTGAACTATCTAATTGCTAAATTAACTAACCGCCTGACAACTTAGTCACCTAACAACTTCGCAAATAACGTCGAGGTAAGCGCTTACCTTTAACTCCTATGCTGAGACAACCAAGATGCCAATCCAGCGCGTGAGACCTTAATACCCTGCTGTTCTTGCTCAGGCATTCGATAATACTCAACAGGAAATTTGAACCGTTCAAGACGGCCATTCAATTGCTCAGCAAACCACTCTTTGGTTGGCAAATCAGCACAATCCACAATAGCGACAGGTCGGAACCCGAACTCGTCATCTTCAATAGGAACAATAAAAGACTGATTAACCTCAGACAATTGGTTGAGTGCTCGCTCAATCTCTTCGCAATGAATGTTCTCACCACCAGAAATAAACTGATTGTCGGCGCGACCAATAATCGACACTTGTTCACCAACCCACTCACCAAGATCTTTGCTATCGAACCAGCCGTTCTTATCAACTAATGGCGTTAACTCGCCCTGATAGTAATACCCGGAAGCGAGTGTCTCGCCACCGATAAAGATGCGTTGTTCTTCGATTTTTAGCTGGCGATGGTTAAGGACAAAACCTGCAGTGTTACTAGAATCAACGGGCTTCGCAGTCACTGTTGAAGCCGCTTCTGTCATGCCGTAGCCAAGCCATGTTTCGATACCCATTTGTTGAGCTTCAAGCCCTAGCGCTTCTGGGATATGGCTACCGCCCAAAAGTACATGCGTTAAAGTAAGTGCTTGCTTACTCTTTAGTAATCGATGTAGCTGAGTAGCGACTAATGAAGCGTGACTGCATTCTTCTATATCAGTCTCAAGCTGACCTGTGCCTATCTTGATGCAGCCACCGGCCGCTAACCAACGATGAACTATCGCCAGCCCCGACACATGGTACATAGGTAAACTCATTAACCAAGTGTCACCTTGTTGATAACGAAACACCTCAAGCAACCCGATCGCCGAGCATAAATTCTGCTCAAGCGTGTGAGCCACTGCTTTGGGATTTCCGGTAGAGCCAGAAGTGAATACGATGCTCGCTAGATTTTGCGGATTGAAGTTGGAGTCTTGAGATGTCGTTATCCGATTATCATCACCATCGACCTTCACTTCATTTAAGCAAGACAAGGTCACCAACTGAGTATTTAAATCGACAGTCTCTGATTGCTCTATCCCGCTACTGTCCAAAAGCCAAAGGTAGCTTTGTTGACCCGCTTGATATAAGGAATCGAGCTTTTGCTTCAGGCGTAAGCGAGGTTGAGGCATGGTGAAAGCGCAAATAACACCCAAATTAAGTGCGGCAAGATAAGCAGGAATCACTTCAGCTTGATTCTTACCAACAATCGTCAGTACATCACCTTCAGATAGGCCTTGATGAGATAGTTGTTGTTGGTACTCACTCACGAGCACAGACACTTGCTGCCAAGTATAAGTGTGGTGAGTAGTCACTAACGCTGTTTGATGTGGGTTTTGCTGCGCCCACTGTACCCAAAGCGGGTGATGATTAGATTGTGGGCGCATCATAAGATAACCAAATTATAGATTGAAAACGGTCTAAGCCAATCGAACGATCAGCTTAAGAAGACCAAATCAATTGTTGCTGTTCAAGAGTAGAAACCGGAAGCTGACAACCTGGCCAAGAGACTTCGAGTTGTTGTTGATACAAACCAATAGTATCAAGCCCCGGCACTTCATTAGGTAAGTATTGTTGTGCTAATCGAGCAATCTGAGTTAAGCCAAGGCTCGACTCTATGCTTGAACTTAGTACTGGTTTGATACCGAGTTGCTGTGCACGCTCAATGATTGCCACACAACGCTCGACAGAACCAATAAGAGTTGGCTTGATCACGACAGCTTTAACACCAGTAAGGTCGCTAAGATCAAACTCTGGGCTTCGCACCGCTTCTTGCAATGTTTCGTCCCACGCAATCGCTACGCCATGGTCAATGGCAAATGCCAAGCTGTCTTCTGGTTTTTGGCAAGGCTCTTCAATAAAGCTAATACGCTGACGCAGTGACGGCGAAATGTACTTAATGAATTGCTTCGCTTTCTCTGGCTTCCACGCACGGTTAGCATCAAGTCTTAGGGTCAAATCAGGGATCGACTCAAGGAATAAGCTAACCAACATACCATCGCGAATCGCTTCGTAAAGACCGACTTTCACTTTCGCGACCTTCTCGCCTTTCATCTCATTCAGCACAGGGATCAGTTCATCTGGGTCTCCTGTACACAACGGCGCGGCTTGGTAGTTACCTTCAGCGTTGAGTTCGCCTCGTAATTCCAACATCGCCATCGAAAAGCCAAACGCAACAGAAGGATATAGCTCATCAAAAGGCGTTTGAGGGTTATTGTGGCTCCAAAGCTCTAATTCGTGTTGAAGCTGAATGCCAGCTTGTTCGGCATCTTCTTGGCTAAAACCTGGCAAAGGCGCAACTTCACCAAAACCAGTTTTGCCATCACACTCTAGTTGGATGATATAACCAACGCGTTCGTTCAACTTATTGTCACGAAGAATCACACCACTATCCATAGGCAATTGATAACGGTAGAGTTTAGCGTGACGCTGAGAATTCACTGAGTTCATAAAGTTTCCTAAAAAACGGGGAACATCAAAACAAAACGAGCCGCTATTAGCGACTCATTTTAAAGAAGAGAAAAACTATGGGTTACGCGGAAATTTGTCGAAATCAGGTCGACGCTTCTCGTTGAATGCGTTTCGGCCTTCTTGGCCTTCTTCTGTCATGTAGAACATCATGGTAGCGTTACCCGCCAACTCTTGTAGGCCGGCTTGGCCATCACAGTCTGCGTTCAGTGCGGCTTTCAAGCAACGCAGCGCCATTGGGCTGTGTTGAAGCACTTCACGACACCAACGAACGGTTTCTTTTTCTAGGTCGGCAACAGGCACTACGGTGTTTACCAAGCCCATGTCCAATGCTTCTTGAGCATCGTAGAAACGACACAAGAACCAAATTTCACGTGCTTTCTTCTGACCAACGATACGAGCCATGTAAGAAGCACCCCAACCGCCATCGAATGAACCAACTTTAGGACCCGTCTGACCGAACTGCGCGTTTTCAGCTGCAATAGTAAGGTCTGCCATCATGTGAAGTACATGGCCGCCGCCTACTGCCCAACCCGATACCGCTGCGATAACTGGTTTTGGACAAGTACGAATTTGACGTTGGAAATCAAGTACGTTCAGGTGGTGTGTACCTGAATCATCTTGATAACCGCCGTAGTCACCGCGAATACTTTGGTCACCACCAGAACAGAACGCCTTCTCACCAAGACCCGTCAAAATGATTACGCCAACCTTCTCGTCATAACGAGCATCAGCCAGTGCATTAATCATCTCTTTTACGGTTTGTGGACGGAACGCATTGTGGACTTGAGGACGTGCAATCGTGATTTTCGCAATACCGTCGTCAGACTTGTGGTATTGAATATCTTCGAATTGACTGCTTTCATCGCTCCAGTTAACTGCCGCGTAAAGTTCTTCTTCTGTGATGCCTACTGTTTTAGCCATGGTGATTCCCATTGTTCTATTAGAGACCACGACTAACAAGTAGTCGTGACGGTGTTGCTCTGCTTTTGATAGTGCTTGAGACTAGAGATCCGCTCAGTCAGATTAGCGACGACTGGCGATACATTGGATTATCAAGTTTGAAAACAACTCTGGTTGCTCAAAATGAACATTATGACCAGCGTAGTCGACCTGACTATATTCAAAGCCACTATTCTCAGCTAGCTCCATGAATTTACGATCTTTTTCTCCACACACATAATGCAATAAATGCTCATGAGATTTCAATGTGGCACGTAAATCCGGTTGCTTAGCTAATGAAGTAGATAACAACATATTTGCTACGGATACTCCAAGGTTACCACTACGCTTTATGACCAAAGTTTGTCTTTGCTCATGATTTAGTGAAGAAAAGACGCTTTGTTGATACCAATCGTCTAAAACATCCTCAATCGACTGCTGAGCAAAGCGAACAGCCCACTGCGTATCATGTACTAACCTTTGTGCTCTTTCTTCATCACATTCCAAACCAAAGTTGCCACCTTCAATGATGACTTTCTCTAGGTTGAGCGTCTCAAAGCAAGGGCTTGTCACTCCATACATAGCGAGCCTTCCCCCCATAGAGTAGCCAATCACCACGATAGGGTAATCAGCAGGAAGATCGTTTAGCGCCAATTGAGCAGTGATGCACTGGACAATTTTCTTGCAGCAATGATCAAACCCTACCGGATCGATAAAACGACTTTGTCCGTGTCCGGGTAAATCGATGCAAAGGAGAGGAAAATTCTCGAGGAATGGATGACATGCACTCCAATCATCCCCGCTTCCGAGTAAACCATGTAAAAAAACAAGCAAAGGTTTGTCGGAAGGTTCTTGTACAGCTGGGTAATAATTGGAGTAAAGCATGTAAAGTCCTTAGGCTAATGCCTCGATGAGCATTGAACTGAATTGTTTCAACAAAGTAGCCGCTTGTTCGGGAGGCGTCTTAACTTCAACGAGCAAGGTACCCTGACCCTGTTCGAAATGTTGTTCGATAATCGTTTGATAGCAATTCAAAGTTTCTGGCGCCGCATAACCAAGTTGGAACTGCGCAGCAGCGTGTTCAAAACTGAAACCATGAGGCATTTGATAAAGTGACTGTTTTTGCTGCTCTGGTACCGGCAACAAGTCAAAGATCGCACCACCGTCATTGTTGGTCACAACAAGAACCATCGGCGTTAAATTATGAGTCAGCAGAGCCAGTGAATTGAGGTCGTACAACAAAGAGGTATCACCAATCAACATCAACAAAGGATTCTGGTTGGCTTTCACCACGCCCGCAGCCGTCGCCACCAAGCCATCAATGCCCGATGCACCACGGTTACTGTAAACTTGATTCGCAGATATTGATGACAGCATATCCACCAGCCTTACCATCAAGCTATTTCCCACAAATAGCTCTCTGCCTTTAAGTCTAGACGACAAGTCAACGGCAACACTGAGTTCCGTCAATTGGTCATTGTTGGATATTTGCGCGAGGGCGAGTTGCTGAACAGTATTTGCGACCTCGATTAAAGGAGCCGCCCAACCTGCATGCTGGCCTAATAAGGTGGGTAAATGCTGCTCTGACACCCATGAATCGATAGCAGCAACGATATGGGTTTGAGGCAGATGATCTTGGTTGATTCGGTGCGTATCTGGTGACACAACAATATATTGTGATGAGCAGAATGATGATGCTTGCGACTTTATCCAATGATTAAGGCGCTTAGAAACAATGCGCTCACCGAACTGAAGGATAAAATCACATTGGTTAAGTTGTTCTTTCGCTACGTCACTCTGCATCCACAGATCATAATGTTTCCAATCACTTGTGACACCTGATTGAGGGTCACAAAAAACTGGCCAGCCTAATGTAGTGGCAAACTGCTGAGCTTTTGTCGCTTGTTCAATATCGAGCGAACCGAGAATAACCACACCCTTACGTCCAAGATACTCACCTGGAGCAATAGGTTGTGTGTTCACTTGATTAGGTAAAAACGTTTGGCTGTAACAACCTGCTCCCGATTTCCACCCAGCGACACTGGATGTGTATTCCGCATACATTTCCGCGCTATTCGCAGAATATAGAGGTTCTGGGAACGGACAGTTGATATGAATCGCACCACCAACATTGCGTTGTTTCACTAGGGCGTGATCAACCGATGTCAGTAACCAATTCAGAGAAACTTGTGTACTAGGGCTTGGTAAGTTTAAAGCACTTTCAACATGGGAAGAAAAGATACCCTGTTGCTGAATCGCTTGATTGGCACCACAGTCGACCAAGTCGATGGGTCTATCAGAGGTCAGCAAGATCAGCTTCTCTCGTGTCAGCCCAGATTCAGCCGTCGCAGGAAGAAGGTTAGCAACAGCAGTACCAGAGGTAACAATCACGGCAACTGGCTTATCACTGGCTTTAGCTAAACCTAAAGCTAAGAATCCAAGACCACGCTCATCAAAGTGCGTGTGTAAGGTTAACTTGGGATTAGCTTCCGCTTCGAGAGTTAATGGTGTTGAGCGAGAGCCCGGTGCGACACAAACATGTTCAACACCGTTGCGTGCTAGCTCTTCAAGTAATGTGTGACTCCAAACTCTATTTAATACGGCTTGGTCGTGATTCATGACGCCACACCCAACGGCGGGTGATCCGAAATCAAACTAAGTAAGGTCGACATCTTCTTGTTCAATTCTTGCCATTCATGTTCAGCAACCGATCCCGGCACGATCCCTGCGCCAGCAAACAGCTGTACTTGATCGTTTACAACTAACGCACTTCGAATCGCGACACAAAACTCCGCTCTTTGATGACTGATATAGCCAACAGAACCTGCATACCAGCCTCGCGCAAACGGTTCGTGTTCAAGAATGAAATCCATCGCCTCTTTACGCGGTAAACCAGCCACCGCAGCAGTCGGCTGTAATGCAGCAAGCAACTGTACACCGTTAACGCCATTATTAAGCTGGGCGTGGATATTACGCTTGAGATGCTGCACCTTACGCAAGCGCACAAGACGCGTATCCTTTTCAACATGAACTGTTTGAGAATGAGGAGTGAGGCGCTCAATGATGTCGTCAACCACATACTGGTTCTCATTGAGGTTTTTACTGTCTTGAGAAAGCCAGTTCGCTAACTCCATATCTTCTGTCGCGTTTTCTCCGCGACCAATGGTTCCCGCTAGAGCTTCAGTATCAAGCTCTGTCCCATATCGGCTATACAAACGCTCTGGCGTTGAGCCAATAAAGCTGTGTTTAGAATCCAATACCAACATAAAGTGAAAACTATGATGGTTTTGCAGGTAGCTGGCCTTGAGTAATTGAGCCGCGCAGATTGGCGCATCAAGCTGCAGTGTGGTTTTACGCGCTAAAACCACTTTCTTGTACTCTTCGTCACTAATGCCCTGAAGCACTTTATCGACCAAATTACCCCACTGCTCTCGTTCTGGAACGTGGTTAATCTGTTCAATGTGAGCCGACAAAGGTGCCAATATCGCCGCTTCTACAGAAAGCTTATTCAAAGCATTAATGGAGACAACGCGATCAGGAGACAAGTTAACCGCTAGCGACCAAGTGTCGTCAAAGCGGATCAATTCAACCTGAGGAAGGAAGAAAAACGATTCCATGCAACGACGGTTCTTTGCGGTATGTCCATCAAATGAACGTCCACCCCAGATTCGTTGGTCTTCACCAAGAATTGCGTACGCGGGAGCAGGATCAGAAAAAGTGTGCAGTTGACCGAGCGCGACGACCTCTTCACGAGTGTCACGTGACTGCCAGTAGAACTTTGGAAAGAGCGGTTGAGCATGAAGCCATTCTATAAATGCAAACGATGGTTTTTGCGTTAGAACTTCAACACAACGAACTTCACTTGCTTGGGCATTTTGTACTCGCTCAATCAAAGCGGAGATAGTTTGCTGGAAATGTGACAAATCGACCTCGTTCACATCTAAATTATTATTATATTAGTTTGATACTTTATGGGCAGCACCCACTTAGATCAAGAATCTACTATATCTTTTGAACATTCCTGTGATTTTAAGCGATCCAGCCTCTTTATTCATCTTAGACAACAACAAAGAAAGCGATTAATTAAAATTTAGAAAAGAGTGACAACAAAAAGACCAAACGTGACACTGAAATGCGACATTCATCAGATTTTTATTCTATCAAACCCCATTTTGCGGTACTTTAATAAAGTATTTAAATTAATTTCAGGAAATCGGCAATGCAAAATATCGGGATGTCGTCAAAACTCAACAGCGTATGCTACGAAATCAGGGGACCTGTACTCAAACATGCTAAGCGCATGGAAGAAGAAGGGCATAAAATACTGAAGCTTAATATTGGTAACCCCGCCCCATTTGGTTTTGACGCCCCTGATGAAATCCTTGTTGATGTAATCCGTAACCTACCGACATCTCAAGGTTACTGTGACTCAAAAGGCATCTATTCAGCCCGCAAAGCGGTTGTTCAGCACTACCAGAAAAAAGGCCTACGTAACCTTGATGTAGAAGACGTTTACATTGGTAACGGCGCATCAGAGCTTATCGTTATGTCTATGCAGGCGCTACTGGATAATGGTGATGAAATCTTAGTTCCCGCTCCGGACTACCCACTATGGACAGCGTCTGTTGCGCTTTCTGGTGGTACACCGGTTCACTACATGTGTGATGAAGATGCTGATTGGTATCCAGATCTAGACGACATGCGTGCAAAGATCTCACCAAAGACTCGCGGCATCGTTCTTATCAACCCGAACAACCCAACGGGCGCGGTATACAGCCGTGATTTCCTATTACAAGTTGTTGAGATTGCTCGTGAGCACGGTTTGATCATCTTCGCTGATGAAATCTACGACAAAGTGCTTTACGACGGTGCCGTACATACTTCAGTCGCAACGCTTGCTGAAGACGTACTAATGGTCACATTCAATGGTCTATCTAAGGCTTACCGCGTGTGTGGTTTCCGTGGTGGCTGGATGTTCTTAACGGGTCCGAAACACATAGCGAAAGGCTATGTCGAAGGGCTAGAAATGCTGGCCTCGATGCGTTTGTGTGCCAACGTACCAATGCAGCACGCCATCCAAACAGCACTGGGTGGTTATCAGAGTATCAACGAACTGATTCTTCCTGGTGGTCGATTGCTTGAGCAACGTGACCGTGCATGGGAACTGATCAACAAGATCCCTGGCGTTTCTTGTGTGAAACCAAAAGGCGCGATGTACCTGTTCCCTAAGATCGACACCAACATGTACAACATCAAAGACGATCAGAAATTCGTGCTCGATTTCCTTAAGCAAGAGAAGGTGCTATTGGTTCAAGGTACTGGCTTCAACTGGCCAAAACCGGATCACTTCCGCATCGTGACTCTGCCACATATCGAAGACCTAGAAATCGCGATTGGTCGTCTAGAGCGCTTCTTACAAACCTACAGCCAAGACGACCTCATCGAAGGTTAATTAGCACAAAGAAAGATGACTACAATTTGCTGTTTTAAAAGACTTTAACTTGTAATCAATCACTTCTATGCTTAAAGGGCTCCTGTTTGGGAGCCTTTTTTGTATCCGCTGTCTCGTATCACTATGTTGAACACATGATACGAGTGGAGCACAGTTTAGAAAGGACTCTTATGAAACAAAGCCATTTCTTTGCCCATCTTGCCCGTATGAAGCTGATTCAACGCTGGCCCCTGATGCGTTCAATCTCAAGCGAGAATATTTCAGAACATAGCCTGCAGGTGGCTTTCGTCGCACATGCCTTGGCATTAATTAAAAATAAGAAGTTTGATGGTCAGCTCAACCCCGAGCACATTGCTCTGCTTGGCATGTACCACGATACCAGCGAGGTACTGACTGGGGATTTACCAACTCCGGTTAAATACTACAACCCAGACATCGCACAAGAGTATAAGAAGATAGAAGCGGCAGCAGAGCAAAGACTGCTTTCAATGCTGCCAGAAGAATTCCGAGACGACTTCGCCCCGTTTTTGATATCTGGAACAGCAAGTAAAGAAGAGCAAAGCATCGTTAAACAAGCCGACACGATCTGTGCTTATTTGAAATGCTTGGAGGAGCTCAGTGCGGGCAATCATGAATACGAGCAAGCGAAACGCCGACTGGAAGAAACACTCGAACAGCGTAAAAGCCCAGAAATGGACTACTTTCTCACCACATTTGCGCCAAGCTTTGAATTATCACTAGACGAGATAAGCTAGCTGGGTATAACTTGAGTGTAATTAGCTAAATAAATCAGATTGATAGGTGCTATTTTGACTTCTCCACTCGAACCACCATTTGAACTCGAACAAGAATGGCAACATCGAAATGACGATGAACATAAAATAAGGCGTGATGACCATCGTAGCCCGTATCAACGCGATCGTGCGCGTGTGCTTCACTCTGCGGCTTTTCGTCGCCTCCAAGCAAAAACTCAAGTTCATGGCACCACGGTAAACGATTTCCACCGAACTCGCCTTACCCATTCGCTAGAAGCCGCACAACTTGGTACTGGTATTGTCGCTCAACTCAAGAAAAAGCAGCCCGAATTTCGAGATCTTCTCCCCTCAGATAGCTTGATTGACTCACTGTGTTTAGCTCACGACATTGGCCACCCGCCTTATGGGCATGGTGGTGAAGTCGCACTCAACTACATGATGCGCGACCACGGTGGCTTTGAAGGCAACGCCCAAACGTTCCGAATAGTGACTCAGTTAGAACCCTACACCGAACATCACGGGATGAATCTATCTCGACGCACTCTGTTGGGGCTGATTAAATACCCTTCACTTCTTAGCGAAGTTCAAGCTAAATTACAGTCTGAGCCTGTTAAGCACCAACGACAACTCCGAGCCAAAGATTGGATGCCAGCAAAAGGCATCTACGATCATGATGAAGAGCTTTTTAACTGGGTACTGGAGCCGCTTTCAAGCAGCGACCAACAGCTTCTAAAACAGAAAAGAAAAACGCATACCGAGCCACTTGAGCACAATAAGACCAAATATAAGTCACTTGATTGTTCAATCATGGAGCTGGCTGATGACATCGCGTATGGCGTGCATGATTTAGAAGATGCCATTGTGCTTGGCTCTGTGACCAAAGCCCAATGGGTAGATTCAGCTTACCCTCAACTTAAAGAGATGGCCGATCCTTGGATTTGTGAACACCTAGATTCAATTACAGAGATGCTTTTCTCTGGTGAGCAGTATCGTCGAAAGGATGCGATTGGTGGGATAGTCAACGCTCTGTTGACCAGTATTTCGATTGAACGAGTGGATGCTAGCTTTGAGAATGTGCTGTTGGCTTACAATGCCGTGCTTGAACCAAGCATGGATGGCACACTCGATAAACTGAAGCACTTTGTCAGCGAGTTCGTGATTCAAGTCCCTCAGGTTCAGGTCATCGAATACAAGGGCCAACAGATCATCATGGACATGTTTGAAGCGTTCAGCGCTGATCCTGAACGCTTGCTGCCACTGCCCATCAAGAAGCAATGGCTACAGCATCAAGATGAATCAATAAAGATGCGCGTGATAGCCGATTACATCTCATCAATGACTGATGACCTTGCGCAGAAAATGCATCAGCAATTGTTCTCAGCTCATACCGAGTTTTAATTCCTGACTCGTACCAGTGAATCGGCTTAATCTAAGTAGTTTTTCTCAAACACACCCGGCGGCATTTGATTGATTTGAAACTGAATCATTTGGTCAAATGCCGTTAGCAAAGGGCTAAAGTCACCATCACTCTCTAGCAAGCTAAGCAAATGATAGCCAGCTTCGACGGTAGAAAGGCTGTTTTCACTGGGTGCTTTACGGATTCGATAATTACCCTTGAGGTCTTTCGGTAAATGAACCGTGCTCAGCGCATGCAAGTTACTCGATACCTGCCACATCTTGAACGCCTTCTTCCACGTCCCATCCAATAAAATCACACGCAGCTTCTTGCTTGGGCATGTCGCAGATTCAACTGAAACAGAGTTTTCGCTTGGGTATAAAATCACATGTTGGTACTGTTCATCGGCCAGAAATACGTTCAATTGTTCGTTGTCTGAAAAGTCTTCACCGACAAGCGTCACGCTGTTATTTAGAGATAACGAGAGGATACGCGCAGTTCCCATCGGGCGATGCTCTTCTGATGGGTGCTGAAGAATGATAAGCTCAACATTCGATTCGAGTGGTGTAACCCACTGACAAATACAAGCTTTCAAAGCCTTGCTGCATTGGGGGCAATAACGAGACATGGATTTAATGTGTACCCTGTTTTAATTTTCACTTCACTTTTATGCGTCTTATTCCAATTTGAGCCAATACAAGCTTGGGTCGTATGGGATAGCAATGCGATTGCCGAGGGGCAATGGTGGCGGATCCTAACAGGAAACTTTTCACATACCAACTACTCGCACCTTCTGATGAATCTAGCAGGCTTATGGATCATCAGCTATCTGTTTCAACCGAGTAAAAAACAGCTTGTTCTTGCTCTGCTTGTGATTAGTTTAGTGACTGGGATCGCTCTGTTGTTTTCGAGTATTCAGATCTATGTTGGCCTATCTGGCACTTTGCATGGGTTGTTTAGCTTATTCGCGCTCAGTGAGGCTTTGAACGGTAGGAGATCAAGTTGGCTGTTAGCATTGGGATTAATCGCTAAAATCGCTTGGGAGCAGCTTATTGGCCCTTCTAGCACGACTGGCGAACTGATTAATGCTCGTGTCGCGATTGAAGCCCACCTAGCAGGTGCATTGGCCGGAGGCTTCATATCTATCGCTTCATTTCTAACAAGTAGAAAAACGGATCAAAGTTGAATTCTTTCGCGGTTCTTTTCAACCGTAGCTTCACCTATCCCTTTCACACTCACCAAATCATCAGCAGTCGTAAACGCACCGTTTTGATCTCTGTAATCGACGATCTCTTGGGCTTTCTTGTCCCCAACACCAACTAATAGCGCTGAGAGTTCTTCTGCCGTCGCAGTATTGATGTTTACCGTAATCTCGATGCCATCGTAAAGCTCAGCTTTAGTTGGGCTATCAGAAAACGCTGGGGAGCTCAGGGCCATCAGAAATGAAAGAAGTAGTGTTGAATATATCGTGCGCATAAACCGTTCCTTTGAACAAAAAACGTAACTTATGCATTTACCGCGCTAGATAACACAATCACCAGACAAAAATAAAGCGGGTCACCTAAGTGACCCGCTTCGTTATACATCTTGTTTTCATCAGCTTGTTTGTTGGCTCGCAATTCTTATTTATCGAATAAACCTAATTTGCAAAACAACAACCATCGCATGTTGATTCTCGGTAGTCAGCCACCAAACAGGCTTAACTACCGAGCTAATCTAACTCAAGCTAACCTGAGCTTACTGACCTTGACCCACTACGTAGTATTCAACGTCTGCATTTTTACGCAGTACGTTTAGTACATTAGTAAGGTCTTGCTGATTACCAACTCGTTCCAACTGTGCACCAATTTGAGTGCTGTAAGCTGGGTTGATTTCAGCCGTTACTTTAGAAAGCTCAACAACAACGATATTACCGTCTTGGTCTTTAGATTGACCGAACACAGCTTGACCTGCTTCTGGTTTCGCTAGAGCGAATACAGACGCCGCTAGTGGCGAGTTACGGTCAATCGTTTCAAGTTCAGTGAACTCAAGGTTGTTATCTGCAAGTACTGCTTCGTTACCTTGCTTAAGCTCGTTCACTAGAGAAACACCTAGCTCAACTGCTTGTTGCTCAGCTTGTACAGCAGACAATGCAGCGACAACTTGATCTTTCACTTCAGCTAGAGGAAGAACTGTCTCGTCGCGAGTCTCTTCTACACGAACAACAATCACGTGCTCAGGTGCAACTTCGATAACTTCAGAGTTCAGACCATCTTCTTTCACTTCAGGGCTCAAGATAGCTTGCATAACTGCAGGCGTCATCAGAACTTCCGGAGCGTCAACTTGAGAGATGAAATCTGTTGTCGTGATCTTCGCATTGATAGCTTCAGCAGAGTCATCCAAAGAATCTGGGAATTCAAACGCTACTTTCTCTAGCTCAGTTTGCTGTTCGTAGAACTGGTCTACAGCATGCTGGTCTAGTAGTTCTTGCTTAATCTCAGCCGCTACTTCTGTATAAGGCTGAGCTTGAGACGCTTTTACTTCGTCTAGCTTGATGATGTGGTAGCCAAAATCAGATTTAACTAGGCCAGTAGTATCGCCAATATTCTCAAGAGCGAAAGCCGCGTCTTCGAATGCTGGGTCCATAACATCGCGTTCAATCCAACCTAAGTCGCCGCCAACATCTGCACTACCGAAGTCGTCAGATTTCTCTTCCGCTAGCGTAGCAAAATCAGCGCCTGCATTTAGCTCGTCTAGGATTGACTGAGCTTTCGCTTCGTCGTCGCCTTGAACTAGGATGTGGCTAACTTTACGTTGCTCTTCAGTTGAGTACTTGTCTAGGTGCTCTTGGTAGTATTTCTGTGCTTCTTCATCGCTTACTTCAAGCTGAGACTTAAGTGCTTCAGCTGAAAGCTCGATGTAAGACACCTTGGCTTGCTCTGGACGAGTGTAAGCTTGAGGGTTCTCAGAATAGTACTGTTCGATTTGCTCGTCAGTTAGTTCGATGCCTTTCGCTAGATCAGCAACAGACAAGGTCACTGTACGAATGTCACGAGTTTGAGCAATAAGTTTGCTTTGCGTATCGATTTCGCCTTGAAGAACAAATTCACTGCCTTGAAGCGCAGTCACAAGCTGGTTACGCATTAGGTCACGACGCATGTATTCAGCGAAGCTTTCTGCGCTGAAACCTGCACGACGCAGTGCTGATTGGTAAACTTCTTGATCAAATTGACCAGCAGTTTGGAACTGAGGCATTTCTAGAATCATTGTACGGATTTGAGAATCACTGATTCGTAGGCCTAGTGACTCAGCTTGCTGCTCAAGTAGAACATCGTTGATCATGCGATCAAGTACTGATTTACGGAAAGACTCTACGTATGCAGGGTCTGCAAGCATTTGAGCGAAGTAATCGCCAAGTTGAGACTGCATACGATTACGTTCGTTTTGGTAAGCTTGTTCGAACTCACCACGAGCAATTTCTGTGTTGCCAACTTTAGCTGCTGCGTTGTTACCGCCACCGGTGATGTAGCTGCCTACACCTGCGAATACGAATGACAGGATAATCAACCCAAGGATAATTTTTACCGCGATGCTATTCACGCCTTCGCGTAATCGATCCATCATAATTTAAGTGCTCTCCGGATATGAAGCATTGGCTTCAAAATAAAATCTATTCACGCGATATTATCAGAAAAAGAAATGCGCATCAGTAGGATGCGCATAATTTAAATAAGTTCAATGTGCTTTGCACACATACTGTCTAAGAATGAAACATCATTTTTCAAACAGTAAACGCATTTTACTGCCTTCCCCTCTCTAAAAGCGAGGTTTCAGCAGTGAAAATTAGTTACATGCGTCTTTAAGTGCTTTACCTGCTTTGAAGCCAGGTACTTTAGCTTCTGCGATTTGGATCTCTTCACCAGTTTTTGGGTTACGACCTGTACGAGCAGCACGAGTACGAACACTGAAAGTACCAAAGCCAACAAGTGCAACTTGGTCACCTGATTGTAGCGTTGTGCCAACTGCTTCGATGAAAGCGTCTAGAGCGCGACCAGCTGAAGCTTTAGAGATGTCTGCGTTTTCTGCGATTGATTCTACTAGTTGTGTTTTATTCACTGTTTTTCCCCTATGTGTCATCTGTGACTACTTCTCGATGACTGTACGTTCCATTTTGGTTTTAATTTAGCCGCAAGCCTTATTGCAAAAGGGCTGCCGCTTTAGTCAAATAACTTAGCGTCCAAAAAAAACGCTGACAAGCCTTTTCGGGTCTATCAGCGTAATTCTTTACTTATTTTTGCTATGCATCACTATTTTTTCACGTCAAACTCGACCCCTGACGGATCTCGTTCTAGCGCGACTTTAAGTACTTCATCAATCCATTGGACCGGAATCACCTTTAAGTCAGCGATTACATTGTCTGGAATCTCTTCCAAATCACGCTCATTGTCTTTAGGAATCAAGACAGTTTTGATGCCGCCACGGTGTGCTGCAAGCAGTTTTTCTTTCAAGCCACCGATAGGTAAAACTTCACCACGAAGGGTAATTTCACCTGTCATACCGACCTCAGCTTTCACAGGATTACCCGTTAAGCTAGATACCAATGCAGTACACATTGCGATACCCGCACTTGGGCCATCTTTTGGTGTTGCACCTTCCGGTACGTGAACGTGAATATCACGTTTCTCGTAGAAATCTGTGTTAATACCCAGATTTTCCGCACGAGAACGAACCACAGTCATGGCTGCTTGAATCGACTCTTTCATCACATCGCCAAGAGAACCGGTTTGCGTTAGCTTACCTTTACCTGGCATTGATTCAGTTTCGATAGTCAGTAGGTCACCACCCACTTGAGTCCACGCTAAACCAGTCACTTGACCGATACGGTTACTCTCATCCGCTTTACCAAAGTCATGACGCTGAACGCCTAAGTACTCTTTCAGGTTATCAATGTTAACCGTTACAGACTTAAGGCTGCTGTCTAGCAAGATATTCTTAACTGCTTTACGACAGATCTTAGAGATTTCACGTTCTAGGTTACGCACACCCGCTTCACGCGTGTAATAACGAATAATGCCAACGATAGCTGAATCTTCGATATTAATCTCGTGAGGCTTAAGACCGTTACGTTGGACTTGTTTGTCCAGTAAGTGACTTTTAGCGATGTTCAGCTTTTCATCTTCTGTGTAACCCGACAGACGAATCACTTCCATACGGTCCAGTAACGGGCCAGGAATGTCCATTGAGTTAGACGTTGCAACAAACATGACGTCTGACAGATCGTAATCTACTTCTAGGTAGTGATCGTTGAATGCAACGTTTTGCTCTGGATCTAACACTTCTAGAAGCGCTGAAGATGGGTCGCCACGCATATCAGAAGACATCTTATCGATTTCATCTAATAGGAACAGTGGGTTCTTAACACCAACTTTAGACATCTTCTGGATCAGTTTACCCGGAAGTGAACCGATGTACGTACGACGGTGACCGCGGATTTCCGCTTCGTCACGTACGCCACCAAGAGCCATACGAGTGTACTTACGGCCCGTTGCCGCTGCAATCGAACGGCCTAGCGAGGTTTTACCGACACCAGGAGGACCAACAAGACAAAGGATTGGACCTTTTAGCTTGTTAATTCGATTTTGTACTGCCAAGTATTCAAGGATACGTTCTTTAACACGCTCTAAGCCGTAGTGGTCTTCATTCAAGACCTCTTCCGCTTTCGCTAAATTCTTTTTAACTTTTGAACGCTTAGCCCAAGGAACACCAACCATCCAATCAATGTAGCTACGTACTACTGTTGCTTCAGCAGACATTGGCGACATCATTTTCAGTTTTTGCAGTTCTTGCTCGGTTTTTTCACGAGCTTCTTGAGGCATTTTTGAATCTTCGATCTTCTTCTTCAGAGTCTCGAATTCATCAGGTGCGTCATCCATCTCACCCAGTTCTTTCTGAATCGCTTTCATTTGCTCATTCAGGTAGTACTCGCGCTGAGATTTCTCCATCTGCTTCTTAACGCGGCCACGAATGCGTTTTTCAACTTGCAGGATGTCAATTTCTGACTCCATTTGGCCCATTAAGAATTCCAGACGTTCAGTCACATCTGCAATTTCTAGAACGTGCTGCTTATCAACCAATTTAAGTGGCATGTGCGCTGCAATCGTATCGGCTAGGCGTGCAGCCTCATCAATACCGTTCAGAGACGTTAGAACTTCTGGTGGGATTTTCTTGTTTAGCTTAATAAAGCCTTCGAATTGATTGATCGCGCTGCGAACAACCACTTCTTGTTCTTTTTCGTCAAGTTCTGAGGTTACAACGTATTCGGCATCCGCTAAGAAAAACTCACTCTCTTTGAACTGGTGAATTTTTGCACGCTGCTGACCTTCGACAAGTACTTTCACAGTACCATCAGGCAGCTTTAGCAACTGAAGAATAGTAGCGACTGTACCTACGTTAAATAGGTCGTCGATTGAAGGCTCATCAGTGTCCGCTTCTTTCTGCGCTACAAGTAGTACTTGTTTGTTAGCTTCCATTGCCGATTCAAGGCAAGTAATCGATTTTTCACGACCGACAAACAATGGAATAACCATGTGTGGGTAAACCACTACATCACGTAGAGGTAGCACGGGGATTTCGATACGCTCGGAACGTTCCAAGTTCATATATTTCTCTCTTCCGCTTTAACTTATAAAGCAGTATATGGGGCTTAAACGACTGGATTCAATGGAAGAATAAAAAAAAGGAGGTAATTGCTTACCTCCTTTTTCAATTTGAGTGACTTGTCTAAAAAAGACCTACTCTGCGACCGCTGCTTGGTTATCTGAGTTGCTGTAAATCAACAGTGGTTCTGACTCACCATTAATTACCGACTCATCAATCACAACCTTGCTTACGTCTGTCGAAGATGGCAGTTCGTACATAGTTTCTAGTAGAACACCCTCCAAGATAGAACGCAGACCACGAGCACCCGTTTTACGTTCCATTGCTTTCTTCGCAATTGCACGTAGAGCATCGTCGCGGAATTCTAATTCAGTCTCTTCGATTTCAAATAATGCTGCGTACTGCTTAGTAAGCGCATTCTTCGGTTCACAAAGAATTTGAACTAGAGCTTCTTCGTCAAGTTCTGTCAATGTCGTTGTCACGGGTAGACGACCAATGAATTCCGGAATTAGACCGTACTTCACGAGATCTTCAGGTTCAACTTGAGTGAACAGTTCACCCACAGTTTTTGCTTCATCTTTTGAACGCACTTCTGCGCCAAAACCAATGCTCGAACCTTTTTCTACACGTTGCTCGATCACTTTATCTAGGCCAGAGAATGCTCCGCCACAAATAAATAGGATCTTAGACGTGTCCACTTGCAAGAACTCTTGCTGTGGATGCTTACGACCACCTTGAGGTGGAACTGAAGCAACTGTACCTTCAACAAGTTTAAGTAGAGCTTGCTGAACACCTTCACCAGACACGTCACGCGTGATTGATGGGTTTTCAGCTTTACGAGAAATCTTGTCGATTTCATCGATGTAAACAATGCCGCGTTCTGCTTTCGCAACGTCATAATCACACTTCTGAAGCAACTTCTGGATGATGTTTTCAACATCTTCGCCCACATAACCGGCTTCGGTTAGTGTTGTTGCATCTGCCATTGTGAATGGAACGTCTAGGAAACGAGCCAGTGTTTCAGCCAGTAGCGTTTTACCACTACCAGTAGGACCGATAAGAAGAATGTTACTCTTACCTAGCTCTACGCCTTCAGCTGTCGTGTCACCATTACGCAAACGCTTGTAGTGGTTGTATACCGCAACTGCTAGCACTTTCTTCGCGTATTCTTGACCGATTACATAGTCGTCAAGATGCTCACGAATCTCACGCGGTGTTGGCAGCGATTCCGATTCTTTCTTAGGAAGAACATCTTTAATTTCTTCACGAATAATGTCGTTACAAAGATCGACACATTCATCACAAATGTAAACAGAAGGACCTGCGATTAACTTGCGAACTTCGTGTTGGCTTTTGCCACAGAAAGAGCAGTAAAGCAGTTTACCGCTACCACCCTCTTTGCTTTTGTCTGTCATTCGCTAACCTCTTAGCCTTTACTCTCTATGCTTGAGTGTATATCAATTTGAATCACTTTGCGTTAAACAATTGCCGTGCAATTATTGACCGCGGTGATTAAGAACTGAATCTACCAAGCCGTATTCTACTGCTTGATCAGCAGACATAAAATTATCACGATCTGTATCACGCTCAACAACTTCTAAAGGCTGACCAGTGTGCTCTGCCAATAGTTTGTTTAGCTTTTGTTTGATCGTTAGGATCTCTTGCGCGTGAATTTGAATATCAGACGCTTGGCCTTGGAAGCCGCCAAGTGGCTGGTGAATCATTACACGTGAGTTTGGAAGCACGTGACGCTTACCAGGAGTACCACCCGCTAGTAAGAATGCACCCATAGAGCAAGCTTGACCCATACATACTGTGCTCACGTTTGGCTTGATGAACTGCATTGTGTCGTAGATAGACATGCCCGCTGTTACGCTACCGCCAGGTGAGTTGATGTAAAGATAGATATCTTTGTCTGGGTTTTCTGATTCCAAGAAAAGCAGTTGAGCCACGACAAGATTTGCCATGTGGTCTTCCACTTGACCTGTTAAGAAAATGATACGTTCTTTTAATAGACGAGAATAAATATCGTAAGAACGTTCACCACGGGAAGTCTGTTCAACCACCATAGGAACTAGTGCGTCCATAATCGATGGCATTGTATTTTTTTCTTGGTAGCTCATATTCTTATGTCCCTAAAATAAATGGCCCGAATGATTAAATCATACGGACCATTGTTAGCAGAATTGTTGACCGTACGTCAACCTTCTACGTCAGATATTACTATATTAAGCAGGTTGCTGATTCATTAGCTCGTTGAAGCTAACTTCTTTATCAGAAACTTGAGCTTTAGCGATGATTGCATCAATAGCTTGCTCTTCTAGAGCAACATTGCGCATGTTGTTCATCATTTGCTCGTTTTGCTCGTAGTAAGCAATAACTTCTGTTGGATCTTCGTATGCTGTAGCCATCTCTTCGATGATAGCTTTAACTTTCTCGTCGTCAGCTTTTAGCTCTTCAGTCTTGATTACTTCACCAAGAAGAAGACCTACAACTACGCGACGTTTAGCTTGCTCTTCGAACAGCTCACGTGGAAGTTGGTCAGCAGCTTCAGTGTTGCCACCAAAACGTTGAGCAGCTTGTTGACGTAGAACACCGATCTCTTGATCGATTAGAGCAGAAGGTACGTCGATGTTGTTTTCGTTAACTAGACCGTCGATTGCTTGCTCTTTGATGCGGTTCTTAACAGCTTGCTTAAGCTCACGCTCCATGTTCTTACGAACTTCAGCTTTAAGGCCTTCAACGCCTTCAGCTGCGCCGAACTTAGAAACGAATTCTTCGTTTAGTTCTGGAAGCTCACGAGCTTCAACTTTGTTCAGCTTGATAGAGAACTTAGCAGCTTTACCTTTTAGGTTTTCAGCGTGGTAATCTTCTGGGAAGTTTACTTCGATTTCGAATTCCATACCTGCTGTTTTACCAACGATACCGTCTTCAAAACCAGGGATCATGCGACCAGCACCCATCTCTAGTGGGAAGTTCTCAGCTTTACCGCCTTCGAACTCTTCACCGTCGATAGAACCAACGAAGTCGATAGTTGCACGAGAACCAGCGTCAGCAGCAGCTTCAACTTCAGTCCAAGTTGCTTGTTGCTTACGTAGAGTTTCGATCATCTCTTCAACGTCAGCTTCTTTAACTTCTACTGCTGGTTTCTCAACAGTGATGTTTTCTAGACCTTTCAGCTCAACTTCTGGGTAAACTTCAAAAGTTGCGTTGAATACTAGGTCAGCGCCTTCGTTGTTTTCAACTGGTGCGAAAGTAGGTGCGCCAGCTGGGTTGATTTTCTCTTTAACGATCGCTTCGATGAAGTGACGTTGCATTACTTCGCCCATCACGTCTTGACGTACTGCTTTGCCGTACATTTTAGCAACCATCTTCATAGGCACTTTGCCTTTACGGAAACCATCGAAACGACGGTTTTTCGCGATGTTGCGTAGTTCAGCTGTAACTGCATCTTCGATGTTTGCAGCAGGAACAGTAATATTAAGACGGCGCTCTAGGCCTTCTAGCGTTTCAACAGTAACTTGCATTATATAAACCTCAAAACTGGCTCAGTAATCTGAGCATATGAGCCGTAACTTAGCTTTAATTCAAAAGCCGACGTTGTTGGCTGCATTCTTGTGTAGTGCTCTATCCGAACACCTAATTTAAAATCGAGCATTGATGTCTGAATTGATTATTCAACCAAACACCAGACTAATCAGCGATATCTTCGTTCTTCACATGCTTATTGAACGTTCTCACGCAGTTATAAAACGTTTTCACGAACCTATAAAAAGCAGTGAAGCTTGTTTTCGGAAACAAGAAAGGTATCTCCGATTAGCCTCAGGACAGAAATTTTAGATGCGACATTCTAGCGATCTGTTTAATCTCTGTCGAGCCGTTCACCTCTGCATGATGATGAATGCTCTAAATTCGTCCAACTAAATGATACAAAAACGATCAAATCATCACTTAGCACAACAGAAATGGGGACAATAGCGACTTTTTCAAGGGAATCGAGGGCTTTTTTTGCTAAAAACCTTAAAAAGAGATCTTGCTCTTGTTTTACCCCTCAGAGTCGATAACTTTTTCAACAATCCCCGTTACAAACCCTTAACCTACCCCACCTGTCGACTTTCTCCTTTCAGCAAAAACTACCGCTATTTGCTACCATAAATGAGAGAAGACGGGCTTGATTGATTACCAAAGAAATTAGCGGAGAGCCTTCATGTTTCAAGCTTTTAGAATCCCAATACTATTAATGGCCATATACAGTCTACTGATGGTCTTTGGCGGTCATTGGGTATGGAGTACAAGTCATGAAAGTTTGTTAAATGATCATCAATCTAAGCTAGACCGCTTTTCGGTTCATATTTCAAGCCAACTGGATAAGTTCGCGCACATTCCCGAGCTGCTTTCAAAAGACAAAGAGCTGGTCGATGCCCTTCACTCTCCAAGTAACTCTGCGCAAATCGAACTCACCAATCGCTATCTAGAGCACGTAAATTCGGTGATTCAAGCGTCCGACACTTATTTATTAGACAGCATTGGCACCACTATCGCAGCCAGTAACTGGAATCAACCGCATTCTTTTATTCGTCGAAACTTTGCTTTCCGTCCCTACTATCAAGAAGCCATTCAAGGTAATGAAAATCAATATTTTGCGCTAGGTTCAACGTCTGGGAAGCGAGGCTATTATTATTCTTATCCGGTCTCCTATGCCGCTGAGATTATTGGCGTCATTGTCGTAAAGATGGATTTATCGCTGATTGAAGCAAGTTGGAAAGGCAAACAGAGTTTTTTTGTTGCTGACGATAAAGACCAAATCGTATTCATGTCGAGTAATCCTGAATGGCTGTTCAAAAGCCTTCAGCCGCTGAGCCAAGCACAGCAAGCTCGAATTCAAAAAAGCAGGCAGTATCTCGATACCAAAATCGAAAGCCTTCACTTCTCTGGTGATTTCGAGAGTGCTACTAGCAATATTGAGTCTCCGCACAAGCTCGTCCAAGAGCAATTCTTTAGCTCTTCACGCTTCTTAGCCGAACCGAAACTCACCATACGGGTATTTTCTCCGACCCACTTAGTTTGGTGGGATCTGGTGGCTTACCTAGTGGTTTTGAGCCTTATCTTTGCGATTTTTTATCTAACGATGCAGCTCAATCACCATCGACAACAAAGGCGTGCCCAAATTGATAGGCTGCAATCTGAAGCCAAGCAAAAGCTAGAATTTCAAGTACTTGAGCGCACATCAGAGCTGCACGTCGAGATTAAACATCGTATCGAAACCGAACATGTACTGAGACAGACACAAGACGAACTCATCCAAGCCGCCAAACTGGCGGTGCTAGGGCAAATGTCAGCAAGCATCAGCCATGAGTTGAATAACCCTCTCGCTGCGATTCGCAGTTATGCCGACAACGGCCGACTGTTTCTTGCCAAAGAAAAGATCGATCGTGTCGATGACAACCTCTCGCGAATCTCGGCGCTCACTGATCGCATGGCGAAAATCAGCCACCAGCTTCGCTCCTTCGCCAAGAAATCCACCGCGGAAGAGCTACACACGTTGCAGATACTTCCCGTATTGCACTCGTCAAGAGAGCTGATGAAACCACAACTCAAGAGTGAACGAGTTAAGGTCAACGAACTCCCTGAAATCTTTGATGCTTGCGTGCTCGCCAACGCCATTCAATTGGAACAAGTGATCATTAATTTGCTGACCAACGCGATTCAGGCGATGGAACAACAAGACGACAAGCAATTAGCTATTCTGTTAGAGATTAGGGAATCCGACCATCAACAAGCCAGCACCTTGCTGATTCATATCGATGATAATGGCCCCGGCTTCACTTCCTCTTCGAGCGGAGATTTTTTTGAACCTTTCCATACCACCAAGAAAAACGGACTTGGACTTGGGTTATCGATTTCTCAACAAATAATCCGCGGAATCAACGGCAAGCTAGTTACCGGTCACAGCCCTCTAGGTGGCGCTCGATTCAGCATAGAGTTGCCCCTTGTTGAACAAGAACAAAAAGAAAAAAAACCAACACCCAAACCAAAAACAACAGACTGAGATTAAACCGTTAGCTAGCTATTGAACAAGCGAGCCAACCAACAAGCAAAAAACTCAGCGATAATCAGAATACAAAGAAGTAAAGGAATCACTATGTGTCACGTCTATTTCATTGATGATGAATCCGATCTAAGAATGGCGATTGAACAGAGCTTTGAGCTCGCCGATATTGAAGCGGAGTTCTTTCCCGATGCCGAATCTGCTCTGCTCGCAATTCAAGAGAACGGCTTACCCCACGTGATCGTCACTGATATCTGTTTACCGGGTATTTCCGGGCATGACTTGCTCAACACCGTAATGCACAAAGATAAAGAAGTCCCCGTAATCATGATCACTGGCCACGGCGATATCTCCATGGCCGTGCAAGCAATCCAAGACGGCGCCTATGACTTCATTGAAAAGCCGTTCGCCAATGAACGCCTAATCGAAACCACTAAGCGAGCGATAGAAAAACGCCAACTTACCCTTGAGAATCTTGAATTAAAGCGCTCTCTCAAGGCCAGTAAAGCGCTTGGACCAAGAATCATTGGTGACACGCAATCAATGACCGAGCTACGTTCTATCATCACCCACGTTGCCGACACTAACGCCGATATTTTGTTGTTTGGTGAGACAGGCACGGGCAAAGAATTAGTCGCACGATCCCTACATGAGCAAAGCAGTCGACGAGAACAAAACTTTGTTGCCGTCAATTGCGGGGCGGTTCCAGAAAATCTGATTGAAAGTGAGTTGTATGGCCATGAAAAAGGCGCATTCACAGGTGCTGAGAGTAAACGCATTGGCAAGTTCGAGTTTGCTCAAGGCGGAACCCTATTCTTAGATGAGATCGAATCCATGCCGATGCAGGCACAAATTCGCCTGTTACGTGTCTTGCAAGAACGCGTCATCGAAAGAGTTGGCTCAAACGGATTGGTCCCACTTGATATTCGAGTAATCGCCGCAACCAAAGTTGACTTGAAAAAGGCAGCTGAAGAAGGGACTTTCAGACAAGACCTTTACTACCGATTGAATGTTGTCACCCTAGATTTACCGCCGTTGAGAAGCCGCCAAGAGGATATCCCAGCACTCTTCCACCACTTCTTACTGGTCGCTGCGGCACGTTATGGCAAAACAGCCCCGGCAATTCCACAGAAAGAACTGCACGAGCTTTTAGCCCACGATTGGCCGGGAAATGTACGAGAATTGCGTAACACTGCGGAGCGTTTCGTACTTTTAGGTAAACTATCTCACTTATCAGACAGCACTTCGGAGTCGACCCAACATTTGTCGTTAGCAGAACTGGTTTGTGATTTTGAGAAAAACATGTTAAAGCAAGCGCTTATTGAGTGTAATGGCAGCATCAAAGAGACGATGGATAGACTACAACTTCCCCGAAAAACACTCTACGATAAGATGCAAAAACACCAGCTAGTGAAAGAGTCATACAGACAAAACGAAAACTAAATTAGATTTGGGAGCAAGATCACCTATACTTATTTTGATAACAGGATGTTATGCAATCAAAGTAATAAGGAAATAACTATGGGTGAGAAAACAAGAGTTCCCTCGATCACCGATACTTTCGAGATAGATGGTATTTTTTATACTGACAATCATGTCGATCTATACACGCCAGAATTAGAGGCAAAAAGAGCGCTGTATGAGCAGATTGATTCAGGCTCTAGATATGGCAAGATTATCGATGAGGAGGTTTAACCCTCCTCATCACTTCGTTGTTACTTCACTATCTACTTAGTGATGATCTCTGGCCCCATCAACGTGGTCGGTAACCATGTTGATACCCAAGGTACGTAAGTTACGATAATCAAGAACAAGAACATCACGCCAACCCACGGCAACGCTGCTTTTACCACGTTCATCATCGACATCTTCGCGACCCCGGCGGTCACAAACAAATTGAGCCCAACAGGCGGCGTTATCATCCCTATCTCCATGTTCACCACCATCATGATACCTAGGTGAATTGGGTCGATGCCCAGTGCAATTGCAATTGGGAATACCAATGGCGCAACGATGATCAGCAAGCCTGATGGCTCCATGAACTGCCCACCAATCAAGAGTAGAACGTTCACCACAATCAAGAAGGTGATCGGACCTAAGCCTGCAGAAAGCATAGACTCAGTGATCATCTGAGGAATGCGTTCCTCTGTCAGTACATGCTTAAGAATCAGAGCATTGGCAATGATAAACAGCAGCATGATCGTCAGCTTACCCGCATCATAGAGCGTGTCTTTGGTATCTTTATGGAAGAAGGTTTGGAACACCTTAACCAAAGCAGGCTTTGTATTCTTCTTGTCAGCGAAAGGCCCCATATCTTTATAGATAAAGTTGGCAATAAAGAACGCGTATACCGCTGCAACAGCCGCCGCTTCCGTCGGTGTAAAGATACCGCCGTAGATACCACCCAAAATGATGACAATCAGTAGCAGACCCCAACTTGCGTCTTTTGCTGCTGCGAACATCTCACCCCAGCCCACAAACGGCTGTGCAGGAATCTTCTTAATACGTGCTGCAATGTAGATGGCAATCATCAACATCACACCCGCCAACAGACCAGGAATAACGCCACCGAGGAACATACGACCTACAGATACATCCGTCGCCGCAGCGTAAACAACCATAACAATTGACGGTGGAATCAAGATACCCAAAGTACCCGCATTACAGATAACCCCTGCCGCGAACTCTTTTGTGTAGCCGTTTTTGATCATACCAGCGATAACAATGCTACCGATTGCTACTACCGTTGCTGGAGACGAACCAGATAACGCTGCGAACATCATACATGCCACAACCGACGCCATCGCTAAACCGCCGCGGAACCAGCCGACCATTGCGATAGCAAAACGGATAATACGTTTCGCCACACCACCGGTTGACATGAAGCTAGAGGCCAAGATAAAGAAAGGGATCGCTAAGAGTGTGTAGTGGCCTGCAAATGCGTTGAACAACGTTTGTGCAACCGAAGCTAGTGACGCATCAGAGTGCATCAACAAGAATATGACGCTTGATAAACCAAGGGAAATCGCAATTGGTACACCGACCAACATGAAAGCAATTACCATTAAAAATAGAAATAACATTGCCATGATTAGTCTTCCTTACCGTTAGATTTTGTACCCGACTCGTTCGCCTTGTTTTGCTTAGTCGAATCCAATACCGCTGTCGCGTCTTCATCAGAACCCGCTAACACATCAGCTTTCAATGCATCCAGCTCTTCTTCGGCTTCATGGCCTGCAATCATGCGGTCAAGCTTGCCCGTCGCCACTTGATAAGCGATTTGGATGAATCGGAACGTCAGCATTGCCATACCAATCGGCAGCGCCATATAAGGAATAAAACGTGGCAGTTTCTCGTATCGCTCGCCTTCATTCAGCCAGTCAGCAAGAAACTGAAGCATCTCGGGCATTGGAATATCATCGGTCTCGTACCAAGCGCGCTCAGTCGCGAACGGGTACCAGTAATTCCAAGAACCGATAAGAAGTAAGATTGAGAATGCTAGGCAGCTTGTGACGGCGATTAACGCATACACTTTACGTAGCTTTTCTGGGGCAAGGTTGATGATCACATCAACGCCAATGTGGAAGTGTTTTTTAACGCCATAAGATGCGCCCACTAACACCATCCAAGCGAACATGAACACAGTCAGTTCTAGTGCCCACAAGATATTGCCATTGAATGCGTATCTGAATACAACATTGGCAAAAGTAAGTAGCGTCATTGCGCCAAGGAAAAATGCGATTAATGACTCTTCAATCACATCTGTAACTCTTCCGACTTTGGAAAAAAAAGAGGTTTCCAGTGCTGATTCGCTAGAATTTGGTTGTTCCATTTGAGGATTATCCATAATTGACTCCGCTTATAGTTATTTTAATAAGGAGTGGCGAAATGCACGCCACTCCCTTAGCGGTGTTATTGGTTTGAAGCTAACGCTGCATCGATAAGGTCTGAACCGATGTCTTTTTCAAACTTCTTCCATACTGGTTGAAGTGCAGCTACCCATGCTTCACGCTGTTCAGGCGTAAGTGTACGAACCTCACCACCGGCTTCGATGATGTTATTTTTGTTCGCTAGGTTAACTTTTGAAGATTCTGCATTACGTGTTTCAGAGACTTCTTGAACGATAGTGCCAAGCTGTGTACGTACATCTTCAGGTAGGTCTTTCCAGAAGTCGTTTGACGTTACCACTAGGTAATCCAAGATACCGTGATTGGTTTCAGTTACGCCGTCTTGTACTTCAAAGAACTTCTTACCGTAGATGTTTGACCATGTGTTCTCTTGACCATCGATAACCTTAGTTTGCAGGCCACCATAAACTTCTTTGAAAGACATCTTCTGTGGGTTAGCGCCTAGTTGTTCAAACTGAGCCACCAATACGTCTGATGCTTGAACACGGAATTTCAAACCTTCCGCGTCCTCAGGGTTGATAAGAGGCTTATTCGCCGACATCTGTTTCATGCCATTGTGCCAAAACGCTAGACCTTGAAGGCCACGACGCTTCATCGCATTCTTCAGTTTTTCGCCAGATTCTGAGTTTTGGAAACGGTCAACGGCTTCTACGTCTTCAAATAGGAAAGGAAGGTCAAAAATGCGGTATTTCTTAGTGAACTTCTCAAATTTTGACAACGATGGCGCCGCCATTTGAACATCACCATTTAACAGGGCTTCCAGTACCTTATTATCATCGTAAAGTGTTGAGTTAGGGAAAACTTGCATACAAGCCTTGCCATTCATTTCCGTGTTTACTCGCTCTTCCAGTAAAGAAGCGGCAATGCCTTTCGGGTGCTTATCGGTATTGGTTACATGACTGAATTTAATCACGATTTCACCTGGATCACAGTTTGCAGCAGCATTAAAACTTGTGAGCGCCAGAGCAGAGACAGACAGCAGGGTAAGAGGCTTAAACATTATTATTCTCCTTAGTAAACAAAACAGCCCTTCAATGGGAACTGCGTGCTTTCACTAAGGCAATTAGCGCGCCACATTGACACAAATCATTAACAACCCTTTAACCATAAGGCTTCATGATATCTGCCTGCTGCACTCGCCAACTCGCTGCAAAAATCAATGGGTGGGAAATGACACATAGAATATTTGTAAATGGGTGGGAGTTGACCAACGCATCACTAATGGATACGACCGAATGAGGTCTGACCAAGAGCCACATTGCCGATGATGCCTTGAAGTAATTTCCACCTATCCTGTAGAGTGCTGCACAACTTAGTCAGATTTACAGCCCCACTACTTACCAAGAGTTGATACCAATGAGTCAGATCTACCATCACCCAGTACAAATTTACTATGAAGATACCGATCACTCAGGTGTGGTTTATCACCCTAACTTTCTAAAATACTTTGAGCGTGCGCGCGAACATGTCTTGGGTAGCGATAAATTGGCGGAATTGTGGAACGAGCACGGACTAGGTTTTGCGGTCTATAAAGCCAACATGACTTTTCAAGATGGTGTTGAGTTCGCTGAGATCTGTGACATCCGAACTTCTTTTGAACTCGATGGCAAATACAAAACGCTATGGCGACAAGAAGTGTGGCGTAAAGATGCAACCAAACCCGCGGTGATTGGTGATATCGAAATGGTCTGTTTAGATAAAGACAAACAACTGCAGCCCATACCTGCCGAAGTATTAAAAGCGATGCTTGGCGAAACGAGCTAACTTCACCTTACTTCACCAAACTCGCTTAAAAGAGATGAGACGACGAAAAGGTTCTCATCTCTATCTGCATGGGTAGCAAATTTCCACCAAGAGTCACGGCGAAACGATACTGGTCATCTAATCGACCCAAGCAACATTGCCAATCTGTAGAAATATCGTCTTGTTGATAAGAATCCAAATCCAACCCAATCCCGCTATCTAGCCTGATTTCGCGATACAATCTAATTTCATCCTGCAAATTTGGCTGAAAATCCGAAGCGTGAATTGGCAATGTTTGCTCCGTCAGATTGGAGAATTCGAACGAAAAGCTTCGCAACGATGTGGCTAGCCCCTTACCCGTCGCTTTGATGTACGACTCTTTCAACGCCCACAGATCGAAAAAACGCTCTCTCTGCTCTTCTTTGCTGAGCTCAAGTAAATCCGCCAATTCTTTACCTGAAAAGTAGTGCTTCATGATCGAGTCGATATTGGTCGAACTTCTGGCGTGTTCAATATCAACACCCAATTGAACTTGCTTCCCTTCTCTCTGGCAAACTGCAATCAACAAATGTTCTTTGCTATGACTAATATTGAAATTTAACCCCGTCTTGAGTTGCTGTTTGGCGACTAAACTTGGCTTTCCTTTCTCGCCATATTCAAAGCGCCACGCTTCAGGCATCAAATCAGAATAGCGAGACAGCACCTTTCTTAGGTAATTTCGAACATACAGAGCCTGAATTTGAGATGAGGGCATTCGATAGCGCTCAACTTTAGCTATCTCATCGGCTGTCAGTCTCTTTTTGAGCTGCGATACATTGTCTGGCTGGTCATCTAAATTACTCAGAGAACATAGCCACAAATCAACAACGGAAGTTTTCATTTAACTCGAACTCACTTCTAGAAATCACTCTTCAAAACACGATTGGAACAACCAAATCGAACAAATTTAACTCATCTATGATTTAAGTAAAACCTAGAGAATACGGGAGGGAAACACCCTTCATATACGGGCTTAAAACCAATTTTTTAAATAATAACAAATTAAAACACAGATCACACTTAGCCTTGCACAAGAGGCATCCATTAAATGTTACTTACAAAAACATGACATAGATCTCACCAAATCAAAATATAGAGTAAAAACACTAAATAACAACTCATAACCATTAATTATCAACAAGTTAATGAAATTGAAAATGCAAAAATCAAAACCATGCCAAATTCATCTGGTCTGAACAGATCATAGTGGCCTCTCGGAGCATTGTATCAATAAGTCACCTCGGGTAGCCTGCTCAACCATTAAACAAATTCACACGTTTTCTTTGCGGATACCGACTTTTCAATTAGTCAGACTTTGAACAGGATTTTAATGGACATCGCCTCAACATTTGAATGCCACCGTCGCGCATGAAACACCTCCCCTACTCTCGTAAGTCAACGCACTTCGAAAGCCTAATTTCTATCTGGTTGCCGCCACTCAGCAACCTGAATTTTCAGCTGCGCTTCCCTAAATCTGTTTCAGATTTTCTTTCTTTAATTTTAAAAGCGCAGCCTCAAAACACGACATCACTTTCTGTGATTTCTAGTGGAGACTCATAATGAGCCAACCCGAGACAAATACACCGGAATCAGTCGACGATACTCGACTGAATAAACGCCTTAAAGATATGCCTGTCGCTATCGTTGGTATGGCGAGCATGTTTGCAAACTCTCGCTACCTGAATAAATTTTGGGACCTTATCAGCGAAAAAATCGATGCGATTACTGAAGTACCAGATACGCACTGGCGTCCAGAAGATTACTACGACTCAGATCGTACTACGCCAGACAAGTCTTACTGTAAGCGCGGTGGTTTCATCCCAGAAGTGGACTTCAACCCTATGGAGTTCGGTCTTCCGCCAAATATCCTAGAACTGACTGATACGTCGCAGCTGCTTTCTCTGATCGTTGCAAAAGAAGTACTTGAAGATGCCAAGCTGCCTGAAGGCTACGATCGCGATAAGATCGGTATCACGCTCGGTGTTGGTGGTGGTCAGAAGATCGCTCAAAGCCTAAATGCTCGCCTGCAATACCCTGTTTTGAAAAAAGTCTTCAAGAGCAGTGGCATCAACGACGAAGACAGCGAAATGCTGATCAAAAAGTTCCAAGACCAATACATCCACTGGGAAGAGAACTCATTCCCTGGTTCATTAGGTAACGTAATTTCAGGTCGTATTGCTAACCGCTTTGACCTTGGTGGCATCAACTGTGTGGTAGATGCTGCGTGTGCAGGTTCTCTAGCCGCAATGCGTATGGCACTGAGCGAGCTGGTTGAAGGCCGCAGCGAAATGATGATCACAGGTGGTGTGTGTACTGATAACTCGCCAACCATGTACATGAGTTTCTCTAAAACACCTGCATTTACCACCAATGAAACCATTCAACCTTTCGACATCGACTCAAAAGGGATGATGATTGGTGAAGGCATCGGTATGGTTGCTCTGAAGCGCTTAGAAGATGCAGAACGCGATGGCGACAGAATCTACTCAGTGATTAAAGGTGTCGGTTCTTCTTCGGATGGTAAATTCAAGAGTATTTACGCACCTCGCCCTGAAGGACAAGCAAAAGCACTGAAACGTGCTTACGACGATGCTGGTTTCGCACCGCACACGCTTGGCCTATTAGAAGCGCACGGTACAGGTACAGCAGCGGGTGATGTTGCTGAATTTGGAGGCTTAAACTCGGTATTCAGTGAGAACAATGAAGAGAAGCAACACATTGCGTTAGGCTCTGTGAAATCTCAAATTGGTCACACCAAATCAACCGCGGGTACTGCAGGTTTAATCAAAGCTGCATTAGCACTGCACCACAAAGTACTGCCGCCAACGATCAACGTATCGGCTCCGAATCCTAAACTGGATATCGAGAACTCTCCGTTCTA
Source organism: Vibrio sp. NC2 (assembly GCF_025195005.1). NCBI lineage: Bacteria > Pseudomonadati > Pseudomonadota > Gammaproteobacteria > Vibrionales > Vibrionaceae > Vibrio > Vibrio sp. NC2. The sequence goes on along the minus strand of NZ_JANVFC010000005.1, from coordinate 231,951 downwards.
CCTAAACACACAAACGCGTCCTTGGATGAAACGTGTCGACGGCACACCACGCCGTGCAGGTATCAGCTCATTCGGTTTTGGTGGCACTAACTTCCACGTTGTATTGGAAGAGTACACACCAGAGCACGCTCGCGGTGACAAATACCGTCAGCGCCAAGTGCCGCAAACGCTGTTATTCAGCGCAGAATCTCGTCAAGCACTGATCAATGAGCTCAAGCAGGTTTCAACTCAAGCTGCAGATGCGGCATTCAAACTAGAAGCGCTTGCTGAGCAGCACGCTCTACGCGAAGTAGACGCTAAGCACGCTCGTCTTGGTTTAGTTGTCACTGACCAATCAGACCTTCAAGCGCAACTGACTCAAGCGGTTTCTATGCTTGAGAGCCAAACCAAAACACATTGGCAGATGCCAAACGGTACTAGCTACCGTGAGTCGGCACTGATTGCTGAAAACGGTGCAGGTAAAGTGGCAGCGCTATTTGCAGGTCAAGGTTCGCAATACCTAAACATGGGTCGCGAGCTTGCTTGTCATTACCCTGAGATGCGCCAACAGCTTGCTCAAGCGGATCAAGTATTTGGTCAGCACAAGAAAACAGCTCTGTCGCAAATTCTGTTTCCAATTCCAACCTTCACACCAGAAGCAACCAAAGCTCAAGAAGCGGTGTTAACCAACACTGCCAATGCGCAGAGTGCGATTGGTACTGTGTCTATGGGTCAGTTCGACATCATGACTCAAGCTGGCTTCAAAGCAGACATGGTTGCAGGCCACAGCTTTGGTGAGCTAAGCGCATTATGTGCATCGGGTGTTATCTCGCAAGACGATTACTACCAGTTAGCTTTCGCTCGTGGCGATGCGATGGCTGCGACACCTGAACAAGGCGACAGCGGTACTATGTTTGCGGTCATCCTAGACGCAGACAAGCTTCCAGCCGTTGAAAACTGTATCAGCCAATTCGAAGGCGTGAGTATTGCCAACTACAACGCTCCGACTCAACTGGTTATTGCAGGTCCAACTGCAACGGTTCAACAAGCAGCACAAGCGCTAACTGAACAAGGCTTCAAGGCGATTGCTCTGCCAGTGTCTGGTGCTTTCCACACACCGCTTGTTGCTCACGCTCAAAAACCATTTGCTTCTGCAATTGATAAAGCTTCATTCAGCGCTCCAACGCTGCCGCTTTACTCAAACGCAACGGGCAAACTGCACAGCAAAGACGCTAAAGCTATCAAGAAAGCGTTCAAGCAACACATGCTGCAATCGGTTCGTTTCAGTGAGCAAATTGAAGCGATGTATGAAGCAGGCGCGCGTGTATTCGTTGAGTTCGGTCCAAAAAACATTCTTCAAAAGCTGGTTGAGAAAACATTGGCTGATAAGAACGAAGAGCTTTACGCAATCAGCATCAACCCAAGCCCTAAAGGCGACAGTGACCAACAGCTTCGTTTAGCTGCGGTTCAACTGTGCGTGGCAGGTGTTTCATTAGACAACATTGACCCTTACCAAGCTGACATTGCTGAACCTGCGAAGGCATCACCAATGAACATCAAGCTGAATGCAACCAACTACATCAGCCCTGCTACTCGTAAGAAAATGGATCAATCATTAGCTTCGGGCAACGTCACCGAAAAGACTGAGATTGTTGAAGTGAAAGTTGAAGTCGAGAAAATCGTGGAAAAAGAAGTGATTAAAACAGAAATCGTTGAAGTACCTGTGGCTGCTCCTCAAGCTTCAAATGTACAACAGTCAGTTGCTCCAGCACCAAGTGCACAAGTAGTAACAGCAGCTCAGCAGCCACAAGTGGCGCAACCTGCACCAGCGACTATTCAGCCAGCAGCTCAAGTAACAGTTGATGAATCTTCACTGCAATCGTTCTTCAATGCTCAACAACAAGCAGCAGAAGTACATCAGCAATTCTTGGCGATTCCTCAGCAATACGGTGACACATTCAACACCCTAATGTCTGAGCAAGCGAAAATGGCAACAGCAGGCGTAGCAATTCCTGAGAACCTACAGCGTTCTATGGAAATGTTCCACCAGCACCAAGCTGAAACGCTAAAAGCTCACGCTCATTACCTAGAAATGCAAGCGCACAGCAACAGCTCTGCACTTAATATGCTGACGCAAGGTTCAGTACAAACGGCACAACCAACCTTCGTTGCGTCTGTAAATGCTCAGCCAGTAATTCAAGCTACTCCAACAGCTATCGTTCAAGAGCCTGTAGCTCAAGTACAAGCTGCTCCTGTACAAGCTGCGCCAGTTCAAAATACAACAGTTCAACAAGCTCCGGTCCAGAAAGCCGTTCCTGCACCACAAGTAGCGGCTCAAGCGGCAGCGCCTGTTGCAGCTCAGCCTGTGCCAGTTAAAGCACAACCAGCTCCTGTGGCTGCACCAGTAGCAGTACAATCAGCCGATGCTGAAAAAGTGATGCTAGAAGTGGTCGCTGAGAAAACGGGTTACCCAACGGAAATGCTTGATCTAGAAATGGACATGGAAGCAGACCTTGGTATCGACTCAATCAAGCGCGTAGAGATCCTTGGTACCGTTCAAGACGAAATGCCAAACCTACCTGAGCTGAACCCTGAAGATTTAGCTGAGTGTCGTACTCTTGGCGAAATCGTCGGCTACATGAACAGTAAAAGCATGAACAGCAAGATGCCAGCATCAGCGCCTGTGGCAGCACAACCAAGCGCAACTGCTCCTGTTCAAGCCGCTAACGGTCTTGATGCGAAAGTCGTTCAACAAACCATGCTAGAAGTGGTTGCTGAGAAGACAGGTTACCCAACGGAAATGCTTGATCTAGAAATGGATATGGAAGCAGACCTTGGTATCGATTCAATCAAGCGTGTTGAGATTCTTGGTACGGTTCAAGATGAACTGCCTACTCTTCCAGAGCTAAACCCTGAAGACTTAGCTGAGTGTCGTACTCTTGGCGAAATCGTTGCTTACATGAACAGCAAGCTTCCGGCTTCTGCTCCAGTATCTTCACAAGCACCAGTAGTTGCTCCGGCAACAGCTAGCAATGGTCTAGATGCGGCTGTCGTTCAAAAAACCATGTTAGAAGTAGTGGCAGAGAAGACGGGCTACCCGACTGAAATGCTAGACCTAGCAATGGACATGGAAGCTGACCTTGGTATCGACTCAATCAAACGTGTTGAAATTCTAGGTACGGTTCAAGACGAGCTACCGACTCTTCCAGAGCTAAACCCTGAAGACCTCGCTGAATGTCGCACTCTGGGCGAAATCGTAGCCTACATGAACAGCAAGCTTCCAGCTTCTGCTCCAGTAGCAGCTCAAGCATCTGCGCCAGCAGTATCAAACGGTTTAAACGCAGAACAAGTTCAAAGCACAATGTTGAGCGTAGTGGCTGATAAAACAGGCTACCCAACAGAAATGCTCGACCTAGCAATGGACATGGAAGCAGACCTTGGCATCGACTCAATCAAACGTGTTGAGATCCTTGGTACGGTTCAAGACCAGCTACCAACATTGCCAGAGCTGAACCCTGAAGACTTGGCTGAGTGTCGTACTCTTGGCGAAATCGTTGACTACATGAATAGCAAGTTAGCTCCTAGTTCGGAAGCAGCGACAGTAGCTCCTGCTGCAGAAGTAGAGACAATTGTAGAAAGCGCAAGCAACGACCTAAACCCTGCTCACGTTCAATCAACAATGATGGAAGTGGTTGCCGACAAAACAGGCTACCCAGCAGAAATGCTCGACCTAGCGATGGACATGGAAGCAGACCTTGGCATCGACTCAATCAAACGTGTTGAGATCCTGGGTACGGTTCAAGACCAGCTACCAACGCTGCCAGAGCTAAACCCTGAAGACTTAGCTGAGTGTCGTACTCTGGGTGAAATCGTTACTTACATGCAAAGCAAGCTATCCGCTGCTGCACCTGTAGCGACTCCAAAAGCTGAATCAGTAACGCCTATCGCAGAAACAGCGACAGCGGAACTTCCTCCACACAATGAGGTAGCGCTAAAAAAGCTACCAGCGGCAGATAAACTCGTCGATTGTTTCTCAAAAGACGCTTGTGTCGTGATCACAGATGATGGTCACAACGCCGGTGTTCTAGCAGAAAAGTTGACCGCTAACGGCATTCAAGTTGCTGTAGTGCGTAGTGCTCTTTCTGCCGCGTCACCTTTAAACAGTGAAATCGCAAGCTACACACTCAACAGCGTCGATGATGCGGGTGTGACTGCGGTTATTAACGACATCGAAGCAGACCTTAAAACGTCGAACAAAGTGATTGCTGGCTTCATTCACCTACAAGCTATCGTTGATGCTAAACAAAGCAACGAGCAAGCGGTTAACTTGAATGCAGACTCAAGAGCTTCACTGACGACAGCGTTCTTATTCGCCAAGCACCTAAATGGCCAACTGAATGCGGTACCTGGTCGCAGCGTGTTCTTCACGCTAAGCCGTATCGATGGTGGCTTTGGTTACCTAGATACTAAGCAATTAGCGAACGCAGAACTTAACCAAGCAGCACTGTCTGGTCTAACTAAGACACTGAGCCATGAATGGTCAAACGTGTTCTGCCGTGCATTGGATGCTGACGCTTCTATTGATGCTCGTCACCTAGCTGAAGCTATCACAGGTGAACTGTTCGATATCGATACCAACACGGTTGAAATCGGCCTTAGCCATGCGGAAAACGGTGAATCTGGTCGTGCAACATTGATTGCGGCAACACCAGGAGCTGCACAAACGAAGAACACAGGCGCTCAACTCACCAAGAGCGACAAAGTTCTCGTAACTGGTGGCGCTAAAGGCGTGACGTTTGAATGTGCACTGACGCTTGCTAAGCAATGTAAGTCTCATTTCATTCTTGCAGGTCGTAGTAAGCATATTACTTCAGCTGAGCTACCTCAGTGGGCACAAGGCAAACAAGAGAAAGAGCTAAAACCAGCGGCTATTGCTCACTTACAAGCAACAGGTGACAAACCAACGCCAAAGAAAGTTGATGCCTTACTAAAACCTGTATTGAGCAGCCTTGAAATCAACGCAGCACTTGCCGCTTTCAACGAGATTGGCGCGAGCGCTGAATACCTAAGCTTAGATGTGTCGAACCATGAGTCAGTAGCGAAAACGCTGGCGAATTTCGACGACATCACGGGGCTTATCCATGGCGCAGGCGTGCTGGCTGACAAACACATTCAAGACAAAACGCTCGATGAGCTAAACATGGTTTACGGCACGAAAGTGGGCGGACTAGAAGCGGTTCTTAGTGGTCTTGATAGCAACAAGCTAAAACTGATTGCGATGTTCTCTTCGGCGGCGGGTTTCTATGGAAATACTGGCCAAAGTGATTACTCGATGTCTAACGAAATCCTAAACAAAGCGGCTCTACAACTATCTGCTCGTAACCCTCAAGCGAAAGTGATGAGCTTCAATTGGGGACCGTGGGACGGTGGCATGGTCAACGCAGCACTGAAACGTATGTTCACAGAACGTGGTGTGTACGTAATTCCTCTTCAAGCAGGTGCAGAGCTGTTTAGCTCTCAACTGCTGAACGAAACTGGCATTCAATTGCTGGTTGGTACGAGCATGCAAGGTTCTGACAACAAGGAAGCTGCTGTAAAAAAGCTTAATGCGGAGTCTGTGCATCTTGCAAAGAGTCCGCTGAATACAAGCATCACTGTGACACGTCATCTTGATCCAAAGGCATTGCCTTTCATTCAAGATCACTGCATTGCCGGTAACCCAGTGTTACCGACAGTATGTGCCATCCAATGGATGCGTGAAGTGGCAGAGCAACTGTTAGGGGTGAACGTTAGCGTTCACAACTACAAACTGCTTAAGGGTGTGATTTTTGATACCGATGAAGTGCAAGAGCTGAAACTGGTTCTTTCTTCTGACGCTAAATCAAAAGATCAGCTAAAAGCGGTGATCAGTTGCCAAGGGCGACCACAGTATCAAGCTCAGTTGCAAGTGGCCTCTGTGCAAGTCTCTGAAGATGTTCAACAAGCGTCAGTAAAACGCTTTGAGGCCAACACTTCAGCACCTGTAACAACGGCACAAGCTCTATACAGTGACGGCACTCTGTTTCATGGACCAAGATTGCAAGGTATTACCTCAGTCGAACGCTTTGACGACTTAGGTTTATTGGCTCAATGCCAGTTGCCTCACATTGAAAACAGCGACTGCGGATCATTTATTCCTAAGCAAGGTTTTGGCGATAGCCAGCCATTTGCTGAAGATTACCTGTTGCAAGCAATGCTGGTTTGGGCTCGATTGAAATACGGCGCGGCAAGCCTACCGTCTGCAATCGGTGAGTTTGTTTGTTACGCACCGATGCACAATGGTGACCAAGGTTGGCTAGAGCTGAGCGTGATAAAAAGCACGGCTCGTTCTCTGCAAGCTGATATCTCGCTTTACCACCAAGATGGTCGTTTAAGTGCGGTAATGAAAGGTGCCAAAGTCACCATCAGCAAGAGCTTAAACGACGCATTTTTGCCGAAGTCTAGCTCAGCAGTATCGAAGAAAGAGGCGACTAAGAACCCAGAAAAGGAGCAATTGTCATAGTGACTGTTCCTTCTGATAAAGCGATGCCATTACGCATCGCTCTTTTAGCTCAGCCAGCAAATGCGGCTGAGCTTTCTGCCGACTTATTCCCCTCGTTCCCAGACATAATGACTGTTGTGGTTGATGGCAATTTTAATCAAGCACTTACTCAAGCGATTGAGGCAGTCAATCAAGGCAGTATGGTTAAGCTTTGTTTGGATTCTCACTCACCATCATTGTTGATGTTGAGTGCGCTGACCGCTGCTCAGAATAAGATTCACCCGCACGCGAATTTAGCGGGTTTTGCAGATACAGTTACCGAAGATAGCGTTCAGCTTGCTCTAGAGATGTCACGTCGCCCCGCTACAGATTTAAGCCATCAACAGCAACACTCTGACTTATCTGCTTCACAACAGTTCGGTCAATTGCTAAATATGGTGAATTCGATATCGAGCCGTTCATTGCCGAGCCATTCATTCCCTAACCATTACTGGTTCACTGAGCCGAACAAAGCACGTGTTGTTGCGTTAACTTTCAGTGACGATAGCCAGAAAGCCACCAGCCTGATATTGACTCAAGCGACCGGTTTGCAAGAACCAAAACCATTACTATCCAGCGAGCGTTTGATGTTTGTGGTTTCAGGCTACGAACAAGCCGAATTGGTTTCTCAGTTAATCTCGTTAAGAGAAGAGCTTAAATGCGTTAACGAATCGGCAGACCGTGAACTTGCTATAGCCAGCTTGATGCATTCAAATCTAAGCCATTTTCAAAGCGTTCAGCACAATGCTGGCCGTGGTGCGAACATCGTGATTCAAGCGGCTTCAATTGAGGCTGCAATACAAGAGATCACAGCGCTAGAAAATGCGTTGCCAAAAGTAATGGCTGACAATAGCCAATACAAGACTCCTGCGGGCAGTTGTTTCTCACCCAAGCCTCAAAGCAAAGGTGGCGTTGCATTTGTTTACCCTGGTGTTGGCACGGTTTATCCCGGTATGTTGCGCGAATTTCACCACCATTTCCCACAGTTATTTGCTCGTTTAGAGCGCGAAGGTAACTTGAAAGAGATGCTGCAGGCTGACAAAACCTACGCTGAAGACTCGCAAGAAATGTCGCTCAGTGAATTGGCCATTGCAGGTGTGGGCAGTAGTTATCTATTAACACAACTGCTATGTGATGAATTCAAAGTGCAGCCAGATTTCGCTTTGGGTTACTCCAAGGGTGAAGCTTCAATGTGGGCCAGCTTAAATGTTTGGAAAAACCCACATGCGCTGATTGAGATGACTCAAACCAGTCCTATCTTCACCACGGCTATTTCTGGCGAACTCACCGCAGTACGTCAAGATTGGCAACTAAGCAGCGACGAAAGCATCCAATGGAATAGCTTTGTGGTTCGAAGTGATGCGCAAGCGATTGAGGCTCTGTTACCAGAGTTCCCACGCGCTTATCTCGCTATCATCCAAGGCGATACCTGCGTACTGGCAGGCTGTGAAAGCACTTGTCGTGCATTGCTCAAAAAGCTTGGTAAACGTGGCATTGCCGCGAACCGTGTGACTGCCATGCACACCACACCAGCACTAAGCCAGCATAGCCAAGTGCGTGAGTTTTACACGCAACCACTATTTGACGAATTGCCAAAGCATATCCGTTTTATCAGCGCAGCAGGTCTACCGACTGGCGCACCAATCAATATCGACAGCGACAACATCGCCCTTTCGATTGCCGACACTTTCTGTTCGACGTTAGATTTCACCGCGTTGATCCAGAGTGCGCGTCAACAAGGTGCTCGTCTGTTTGTTGAAGTGGGTGCCGATCGTCAAACCAGCACATTGATCGACAAGATCAATCGTAGCGACGACGTAGCCGACCATTACTGCACAATCGCTTCCAATGCCAAAGGCGGTGACGATGTTGTCACGCTCATCAAGTGCATTGGTCAGCTCATTACTCATCAAATTCCACTGTCTGTCGAGCCTCTTATCCAAGGGCTAGAACAACAGATCACCGCCGCTAAGCAATTAAGTGGTGCGTCTCAAGGCAGCGCAGTGAATCATCAAGGAGAGCTAGTATGAGTTCTCAATCGAACCAGTATCAGGCTCAGAACAAACAGCAAGTGAAGTGCAATAAGATCGCGATTGTCGGTATTGCTAATCAATACCCAGAAGCGGATACGCCAAAAGATTTTTGGCAAAACTTGTTAGATAAAAAAGATTCTCGAACCACATTAAGCGCTGAAAAGTTAGGCGCTAAGCCTGAAAGCTATCAGGGCGTGCAAGGTGAATCAGACCGCTTTTACTGTGATAAAGGCGGCTACATCGAAAACTTCAATTTCGACAGCAATGGCTACCGCTTAACAGCCGAGTCATTCAACGGTGTCGACCAGAGTTTCCTTTGGGCTTTGGATACCAGTCGCAAGGCTTTAGTCGACGCCGGCATTGATCTGAATGCCGATGTTTTAGAGCGTACCGGCGTGATCATGGGTGCCCTTTCGTTCCCAACCACACGCTCAAACGACCTGTTTCTACCGATGTATCACTCTGTGGTCGAGAAAGCACTACAAGCGAAATTGGCTAATGACCAGTTTTCACTGCTACCAACCAATGAAACCGCGCAAGACCTCAACCCGATCAACGGTGCGGCAGCACACAACGCCTCGAAATTAGTGGCTGATGCATTAGGTTTAGGCAACGTGCAACTTAGCCTAGATGCCGCATGTGCAAGCTCAGTGTATTCATTGAAGTTAGCGTGTGATTACTTGAACACGGGCAAAGCCGACATGATGTTGGCGGGCGCGGTATCCGGTGCTGACCCATTCTTCATCAACATGGGTTTCTCAATCTTCCACGCTTACCCAGACCACGGTGTGTCGGTTCCGTTTGATAGCAACAGTAAAGGTTTGTTTGCTGGCGAAGGTGCTGGTGTTTTAGTCCTAAAACGCTTAGCTGATGCAGAGCGTGATGGCGACAACATTTACGCAGTCGTCAGCGGTATTGGCTTGTCGAACGATGGCCGTGGCCAGTTCGTATTAAGCCCAAACAGCAAAGGACAAGTACAAGCCTTTGAACGCGCTTACAAGGCATCAAACCTAACACCAGACAGCATCGAAGTGATTGAGTGTCACGCAACCGGCACGCCATTAGGTGACAAGGTTGAGTTAACCTCAATGGAGCGTTTCTTTGCTGACAAATTGAATGGTTCTAACCCGCCATTGATTGGCTCTGCGAAGTCAAATCTCGGTCACTTACTGACTGCGGCAGGTATGCCAGGGATCATGAAGATGATCTTTGCGATGAAAGAAGGTGTACTTCCGCCAAGTATTAATTTGGACAAGCCACTATCATCGCCTGAAGGTTTATTTGGATCACAGACTCTGCCAACACAAGTTCAACCTTGGCCAAGTAAAGCGGGTAACCAAGAGCGCTGTGCGGGTGTTTCTGTATTTGGTTTCGGTGGTTGTAACGCTCACTTACTACTTGAAGCGTATTCAGACACGAGTCATGTAACCCAGACTTTAGAGTCGGCATCTCCAAGCCTACAACCGTCTAATTTAAGCATTACTGGCCTAGCGTCTCACTTCGGTTCTCTGCAAAGTATCAACGCGCTGAGCACTGCAATTGAAACCAACAACGATGCTTTCATTGCTTTGCCTAAGAAACGCTGGAAAGGCTTAGACCAACATCCAGAACTACTGAATCAGTTTGGTTTACACGGCATTCCAAACGGAGCGTACATCGATCAATTCGATCTCGATTTCCTACGCTTTAAAGTGCCGCCGAATGAAGATGACCGTTTGATCTCTCAGCAGTTGCTACTGATGAAAGTTGCAGACGAAGCGATCAAAGATGCCAAGCTTGTGGCTGGCCAAAAGGTTGCAGTTTTAGTTGCGATGGAAACTGAGCTTGAGATGCACCAATTCCGTGGACGCGTAAACCTGCATAGCCAACTGGCGGACAGCTTTGCCAACATGGGTATTGAGCTAACACAAGACGAATACCAATCGCTAGAAACCATCGCGATGGACAGTGTGATGGACGCAGCCAAGCTGAACCAATACACCAGTTTCATCGGCAATATCATGGCTTCGCGTATCTCTTCATTGTGGGACTTTAACGGCCCTGCCTTTACGATTTCAGCCGCTGAACAGTCGGTTGCTCGTTGTATCGATGTCGCGCAAAACCTCATGTCGCAAGAATCGATGGACGCCGTTGTGATTGCAGCCGTCGACCTAAGCGGCAGTGCGGAACATGTGATTCTCAAGAACAGCGTGAGCCCAGTGTCACTTTCTCCAAAGTTCGGCCAACCGCAAGACGGCAATTGGAATGTCGGCGAAGGCGCAGGTGCAATTGTTCTTGTTGAAGAGAGTCAAGTAGCGAGCAACCAAGATACGGCTTACGGCAGCATCAACGCATTGGCCTTTGGTTCAAGCGAGAATAACAACGCCGTTGCTGATGAGTTACTGACTCAAGTCGGTATGAGCTCGAACGATGTTTCTCTGCTTGAGCTTAACCATGCACTAGAGTCTTCGTCATATCAGTCTTCGTCTCTAAGTTTAGCGAGCACAAGGACGACTCAAGCGAGTCAGCGTGTAGGTCACTGCTCTGCAGCTTCTGGTATGGCAAGCCTGCTACACGGTCTGCTCAACCTGAACCATGAGCCACTGAATCCAAATGTCAGCTCTAAAAACGCTATTGTTGCCAACATCAGCGAAGGACAATGTTCACAGCTGCTACTAAGCCAGTCGAGTGTTGAATCTCAGTCACTTTCCGTTCGTTTAAGCAATGAACTGGCGAGCGATGCTAAACGTCAATTGGTTAAGCAAGTGACTCTTGGTGGTCGTGATATCTATCAACATATTGCCCAAACCCCAGTGACCAACTTGGCAACGATTCAACAGAAAGCTTCTGGTAAACAAGCAGTAAGAGTGGCGTCGATTCCAACGACAGCAAGCATTCAAGCAGCCCTTGCGCAAAAAGAGTTAGAGAAGAAAGCATTAGCGCAGAACGTGGTAGAGCCAGTCATCGAAACTCCTACATCAGTATCCCCTACTCTGGCGCCAACGCGCCACAGTCAGCTAACAGGTAACCACAGCAATATGACTCATGTCCTATCCGCTAAAAATGGCGTATCGAATATCGACGCTAATACGGATGCAGCATCACAGCCGTCTGTAACACCATACAACCAAGCTTTTGCTCAAAATCAGCAAGCAGCTCAACAGGTACACAAAGCATTCCTGCACACACGTGCCCAAGGCATGCAAATGGCTGATGCGCTATTAAAAGCACAGCTAAACGCAATTACGTCTGGTTTAGATAGCTCAGCCCTTATTCAACAAACGAATGGTCAGCAAACATCAGCTCAGCCTGTTCAAGCTCAACCAGCTCAGGTTCAGTCAACGCCAGTCAACGTACTTGCGACACCAGCACCAGTGAAACCGATCCGTAAACCATGTATCTGGGATTACGATGATCTGGTTGAATACGCTGAAGGCGACATCGCTAACGTATTTGGTCCTGATTACGCGATCATCGATAGCTACTCGCGCCGCGTTCGTTTGCCAACCACCGACTACCTACTGGTATCTCGTGTCACTAAGCTCAACGCGACAATGAACGAGTACAAGCCAAGCACAATGACCACCGAATACGACATCCCAGTTGATGCGCCGTATCTTGTTGATGGTCAGATCCCTTGGGCTGTTGCAGTTGAATCTGGTCAGTGTGACCTAATGCTGATCAGCTACTTAGGCATTGATTTTGAAAACAAAGGCGAGCGTGTTTATCGCCTGCTTGATTGTACGCTGACCTTCCTTGGCGACTTGCCTCGTGGTGGCGATACACTGCGTTACGATATCTCAATCAACAACTTTGCTCGCAATGGCGACACATTACTGTTCTTCTTCTCGTACGAGTGTTTCGTTGGCGACAAGATGATCCTGAAAATGGATAACGGTTGTGCGGGCTTCTTCACTGATGAAGAGCTAGCAGATGGCAAAGGTGTGATTCACACTGAAGACGAAATCAAGGCTCGTAAGCTTGCAACTAAGCAACGCTTCGACCCTATGTTGCACTGCCCTAAAACTCAGTTTAACCACCAAGAACTACGTCATCTACTGACTGCAAATATTGCAGAATGTTTTGGCCCGACTCACCAATCTAATCGCCACCAGCCTTCTCTATGCTTCAGCTCAGAGAAGTTCATGATGATCGAAAAGGTTAGCCGTGTAGAACCGCAAGGCGGCACATGGGGACTTGGTCTGATTGAAGGTCACAAACAGCTTGAGCCTGAGCACTGGTACTTCCCTTGTCACTTCAAAGATGATTCAGTAATGGCTGGCTCTTTGATGGCAGAAGGTTGTGGTCAACTGCTTCAGTTCTTCATGATGCACCTTGGCATGCACACACTTGTTCAAAATGGTCGTTTCCAACCGCTTGAAAATGCCCCTCAACAAGTACGTTGTCGTGGCCAAGTTCTACCGCAATCTGCAGAACTGACTTACCGCATGGAAGTGACCGAGATTGGTCTAAGCCCTCGCCCATACGCGAAAGCTAACATCGATATTTTGCTGAACGGCAAAGTGATTGTTGATTTCCAAAACTTGGGTGTGATGATCAAAGAAGACGACGAATGTACTCGTTATCTGCCTTCTTTAGAATCAGCTGTCGCGATCCCTGTTATCGAAAGCTTGGACCATAAAAGCTTGGGCCATACACCAGCAGTTAATCAACAAGCTTCAGTAAATGCGCCACTTATGGCGCAAATTGAAGACCTAGCAACAGCGCCAAACAAAGGTGTGGTTCCTCTTCAACACGTTGAAGCTCCGGTAACTCCAGATTACCCAAATCGCACACCCGATACGGTTCCATTCACGCCTTATCACATGTTCGAATTCGCAACGGGCGATATCGAGAAATGTTTCGGTCCTGATTTCTCTATCTACCGTGGCATGATCCCACCACGTACTCCGTGTGGCGACCTACAGCTAACTACTCGTGTTGTTGAGATCGACGGTAAGCGTGGCGACTTCAAGAAGCCTTCATCGTGTATCGCAGAGTACGAAGTGCCAGAAAATGCATGGTACTTTGATGAAAACAGCCACCAAACCCTAATGCCTTACTCGGTATTGATGGAGATTTCACTGCAGCCAAACGGCTTCATCTCAGGCTACATGGGTACAACACTGGGCTTCCCAGGTGAAGAACTGTTTTTCCGTAACCTAGATGGTAGCGGCAAAATGCTGCGTAACGTCGACTTGCGTGGCAAAACGATCACCAACGATTCTCGTCTGCTTTCAACAGTAATGATGGGCACCAACATCGTACAGAGCTTCAGCTTCGAACTGAGCACTGACGGCGTGCCTTTCTACCAAGGTACAGCTGTATTTGGTTACTTCAAAGGCGCAGCACTGAAAGACCAACTGGGGTTAGACAACGGTAAAGTGACTCACCCTTGGCACGTTGATAACAACCGCACACCGGATGTAAACATCAACCTGCTAGACAAAACGACGCGTTACTTCAATGCACCTATTTCTGCTTCGGGTGAAGTGCAAGAGCACTACCAACTGGCTGGCGGCCGTTTGAACTTTATCGATACGGTACAGATCACCAGCGATGGTGGTAAAGATGGCCTAGGTTACCTATACGCAGAGCGTACGATTGACCCGAGCGATTGGTTCTTCCAGTTCCACTTCCATCAAGATCCGGTAATGCCAGGTTCTCTAGGTGTCGAAGCGATCATCGAGCTGATGCAAACCTACGCACTTAATAAAGATTTAGGCGCTGGCTTCCGCAATCCGAAGTTTGGTCAAATCCAATCGGAAGTGAAATGGAAATATCGTGGTCAGATTAACCCTCTGAACAAACAGATGTCTCTGGATGTACACATCACTGCGATTAAAGATGAAGACGGTAAACGCATCATCGTTGGTGACGCAAACCTAAGCAAAGATGGTCTGCGTATTTACGAAGTGAAAGACATCGCGATTTGTATCGAAGAAGCATAATCCTGACACGGGACTAGGAAAGAAATAATTATGACAACTCAAACCACTATCAATAACGAAAAGCTATCTCCGTGGCCTTGGCAGATCGAAGAGAACACAACGCGTTTCGATAACGCAGCAATGTCGACAATCTTGAAAGATTTAAGCCTTGCTTGTTACGTTGTGAACCACCCAGAAAAAGGCTTAGGCGTAAGCCAACAAGCGGAAATTACATCGGGCGATTCAGCAAGTTCAGCGAACAACCAACCTGTTAGCGCTTTTGCTCCGGCTCTTGGTACACAAAGCCTAGGTGACGAAGATTTTCGTCGCTGTCATGGCGTGAAATACGCTTACTATGCAGGCGCAATGGCAAACGGAATTTCATCTGAAGAGTTGGTGATTGCGCTTGGCCAAGCTGGCATTCTTTGTTCATTTGGCGCGGCGGGCTTAATCCCGTCTCGCGTTGAGCAAGCGATCAACCGCATTCAGGCTGCATTACCAAACGGCCCTTACGCGTTTAACCTGATTCACAGCCCAAGCGAACCCGCGCTAGAACGTGGCAGTGTTGAACTATTTTTGAAGCACAAAGTGAAAACGGTTGAGGCTTCTGCCTTCTTAGGTCTAACGCCGCAAATCGTTCACTACCGTGCTGCAGGTCTTAGCCGCGATGCACAAGGTGAGATTCAGATTGGCAACAAAGTTATTGCTAAGGTAAGCCGTACTGAAGTCGCAAGTAAGTTCATGCAACCTGCTCCTGTGAAAATGCTGCAAGCTTTGGTTGATGAAGGTCGAATCACAGCAGAACAGATGGAACTGGCACAGCTGGTTCCTATGGCTGATGACATTACCGCAGAAGCCGATTCTGGTGGTCACACCGATAACCGCCCACTGGTTACTCTACTGCCAACGATTCTTGCGCTGAAAGAGCAAATCCAAGCTCAATATCAATTCAAAACACCGCTACGTGTCGGTTGTGGTGGTGGCGTAGGCACACCTGACGCTGCTCTAGCGACGTTTAACATGGGTGCGGCATACATTGTTACCGGTTCAATCAACCAAGCGTGTGTTGAGGCTGGCGCGAGCGAACACACACGTAAGCTGCTTTCGACAACCGAAATGGCTGACGTGACTATGGCTCCGGCGGCAGACATGTTCGAAATGGGCGTGAAACTGCAGGTGGTTAAGCGCGGCACTTTATTCCCAATGCGTGCCAACAAACTGTATGAGCTATACACACGTTACGATTCTATTGAGGCGATTCCAGTAGAAGAGCGTCTAAAGCTTGAGAAGCAAGTATTCCGTTCAACACTGGATGACATTTGGGCGGGGACTGTGGCGCACTTTAACGAGCGCGACCCTAAACAGATCGAACGAGCTGAAGGCAACCCGAAGCGTAAGATGGCGTTGATCTTCCGTTGGTACTTGGGTCTTTCGAGCCGTTGGTCAAACACAGGTGAACAAGGTCGTGAGATGGATTATCAAGTATGGGCTGGCCCGGCACTTGGCGCATTCAACGCTTGGGCGAAAGACAGCTACCTAGATGATTACCAACAGCGTAATGCGGTCGACCTTGCTAAGCACCTCATGCACGGTGCGGCTTACTTAGCACGTGTTAACCTGCTGACTTCGCAAGGTATCAAGCTTGACCCAGAACTAGCACGTTGGAAGCCGACGCAAAGAATGGCATAGGCATTTCAATACAGCGTTAATTAAGCTCAACGAATAAAAAAAAGCGACCTTAACGGGTCGCTTTTCTTTTGGTCATTTTTCTTAAGCTAGCTAAAAGATTAAGACTTCTGCATACGCTTTTTCAGTCGCGCTAAATCAATGGCGCTTGAACGAACCGTTAATTTGATGTGTTCGTAGTCGTACTCTTCTTTAACCACACTCATATTTGAGCGAATTTCACCGATGATGCCTTGTCCAGAATAAGGGATAGTGATCTCTTCTTCGATCATGCCTTCTTCAGCAACACCAACGATGTACTTGTGCAGTTTCGTGATATCCAGAGGATCTCGAGTCGACGTCAGCATCGCATCTGGGAATTCTTCGATCAGCTCTAATTGCTGTTCTTCAGTCAATCTATCGCACTTATTAAGCACTAATAGTTTTTCGCTGCCTTCAACACCCACTTGTGCTAATACGTCGTGTACGACATCAAGCTGAGCTCGGAACGAAACGTCAGAAGCATCAACCACATACAAAAGCAGTGAAGCATCATGCGCTTCTGCTAGCGTTGAGTGGAATGAAGCAACCAGATCGTGTGGCAATTTCTTGATGAAACCAACGGTATCTGAAACAAGGATACGCGGTTGAGTGATTGGCTGAAGCGCACGAACCGTAGTGTCTAGCGTTGCGAACAGTTTATCTTCACCCACCACTTCGGTTGCGGTCATTGCACGCATCATCGAAGACTTACCGGCATTGGTGTAGCCAACTAAAGCAACAGTGAAAAGCTCCGCGCGCCTTGTGCGTCGAGTCTTCATTTCATCTTGTACGCTTACTAGCTCACGCTTAAGCGCAGCAATTTGGTCACGTACGTTACGACGGTCTAGCTCTAGTGAAGTTTCACCTGCGCCCTGACCCATTTGGCGTTCTTTATCGCCTTCAGCCGTTTCACGAAGTCGTGGCACTAAGTAGTTTAGACGAGCGATATCAACTTGCAGACGAGCAGTACGAGTACGAGCGTGACGGCTAAAGATTTCGATGATGATGCCAGTACGGTCAAATACTTCCACACCCAAACTCGCCTCAACAGTACGCATTTGAGATGGACTTAAATCACAGTCAAAGACCACAACATCAGCGGCACCGTATTGGAAGTTGCCCGTTGGAAGATCATCAAAATCTAGCTCATCGATTTCAACATTAAAATCAAACGACTCATCAATAAAGTCTTCATCTTCTGCTTCTTCAATAGAGCCTTGATAACCAGTTAGGTGTGCAATTTCAGCAAGCTTACCGGCACCCAACACGTTTTGTCGTTGTGATGAGCTGTGGTGTTGCGATTGCGTACCGACTACTTTAAACCCTAGGGTTGTCACTAAGCGAGCAAGTTCGGCAAGAGACTCTTTTGCTTCGTCACCTTTAAAATCCGGTGTCGTAATAGAAATAAGTAAAGCGTTATTCGCCGCTGGTTTTGCTGTTAGTTTCATGTTTTATTCTGTCTATGCACCAAAGTGCAACCTAGTATTTGATCTAAAGTAGTGTGATCCTACGCGTTTCTACGTCAGCTTTATAGAGCTAAGGGATACTAAATCACAATATTATTGCAGTAGAAGCATATATATAGTTTACCCCTCTGTTTTTATAAGGAATAAAAAGCAAGTATAGACAACGAAAAAGGCAGCACCACGTTACTTATTACTAATTGGTGATACTACCTTTGATTTAGACATGAACTTTGATTGTTAAACTAACTCAGCAACTAGAAGTTAGAAATCGATTCTCGCTTCGGTTTGAGCATCGAAGAATACCGCTTTGGATAGGTCAAAATGCAGCGGTGCCATTTGCCCAACGGACACTTCAAATTCTGGCGATAAACGACACGCGACTTCTTGGTCGTTCACTTTAACCATCGCAATAGTATCTGGCCCTGTCGGTTCCAATACCTCTAGTTGTAAGTCTAGCTTTGTAGAGGCAGAAACATCGTCACCCTGCTGCTCGGTAATGTGCTCAGGACGTAGTCCTATCACCAACTCTTTGCCATCTTGGTCGCGCATACTTTGTGGCAAACGAATGTGGTGTTCTTGATCTGCGGTACCGACCACTTTAATAATCGGATTCTGTTCCTCATCCAAGTCCACCATGGTTTTAATGAAGTTCATTGATGGTGACCCCATAAAGCCCGCTACGAACATATTGTTTGGCTTGGTGTAGATCTCTTGTGGTGTGCCTAACTGCTGCAGTTCACCGTCTTTCATTACTGCGATGCGATCAGCGAGAGTCATCGCTTCGATTTGATCATGGGTTACATAAACAATCGTGGTATTCAGCTTCTGGTGCAGACGTTTAATCTGATGACGCATCTCAACACGCAGCTTGGCATCCAAGTTAGAAAGCGGCTCATCAAACAGATACAGCTTAGGACGACGAGCCAGAGCGCGTCCCATCGCGACACGTTGACGCTGGCCACCAGAAAGCTGCGACGGTTTACGATCAAGCAACTGTTCGATTTGCAGCATTTCTGCCACTCGATTTACTTCAGCATCAATCTCTTGCTGCGGCATCTTACGAATCTTCAAACCGAAAGCGATATTGCCACGCACCGTCATGTTTGGATACAAGGCGTACGACTGGAATACCATCGCGATATCGCGATCTTTAGGTTCAACCTGCGCCACGTCTATGCCATCAATGACAATCTCACCCGAGCTAATATTTTCTAGCCCAGCGATGGTGTTCATCAAGGTGGATTTCCCACACCCCGAAGGGCCGACAAGTATCAAAAATTCCCCCGAATCGATACTGATGTCGATGCCCTTTAACGTTTCGTTGTCCGCGTTGCGATAGGTTTTACGGATCTGTTTTAAATCTAATGTTGCCATGGGTAATTATCCTTTTACTGATCCTGCCGTTAGGCCACGAACAAAGTATTTTCCTGCGAAGACATACACCAACAGCGTTGGCAGTGCGGCGATGATCGCGGCAGCCATGTCGACGTTATATTCTTTAACGCCAGTGCTGGTGTTGACTAGGTTGTTTAATGCCACGGTGATCGGCTGAGTATCTGAGCCGGAATAGACCACTCCAAACAAGAAGTCATTCCAAATCGCGGTGAACTGCCAGATCACCGTCACCATAATGATTGGTGTCGAGATCGGTAATAAGATCTTGAAGAAAATCGTAAAGAAGCCAGCACCATCGAGCTTTGCCGCCTTGATCAATTCATCAGGAATCGAGATATAGAAGTTACGGAAAAACAGTGTGGTAAATGCCATACCGTAGATAACGTGCACAATCACCAAGCCGATGGTTGTGTTCGCTAGCCCCATCTTGCCGAGCATGGTTGCCATTGGTAGTAGCACCACTTGGAATGGAATGAAGCAGCCAAATAACAACAAACTAAAGAACAGGTTTGAACCTCTGAATTGCCATTTCGTCACGACATAGCCATTGAATGCACCGAGCAATGTTGAAATCGCAACCGCAGGAATCACCATTTGGAACGAGTTCCAGAAGTAGCCTTTGATGCCTTCACATTTCACGCCAGTACAAGCGGTGTCCCACGCTTTATACCAAGCATCGAACACCCACTCTTTTGGCAAACTCATCAGGTTGCCCGCCTTGATGTCTGGCAGAGTTTTGAATGACGTCAGCGCCATTACGAACAATGGCATTAGGTACACTAAACAGAAGAAAAGCAGTGCTGAATAAATAAAGATTCGAGCAAAATTGATGTTATTCATCATGACTTTTTCTCCCTAAGTTCAGAGTAAAGATAAGGCACGAGAATCGCTAAAATGCCGGCAAGCATCATCATGGCGCTGGCAGCACCAAGGCCAATTTGACCACGAGTAAATGAGTGGGCATACATGAATAGCGCTGGAAGATCCGATGAATAACCCGGACCGCCTGCCGTCATTGCCGTCACAAGGTCAAAGCTCTTAATTGCAATGTGAGAAGTAATGATCACCGCACTGAAAACCACAGGGCGCAAGCAAGGTAAAATGATTTTGAGATAGATAGTGGGTAAGCTTGCCCCATCGATTTGAGCCGCTTTGATGATTGAAGAATCGATGCCACGCAGACCTGCTAAGAACATCGCCATCACGAATCCAGAAGACTGCCAAAGTGCTGCAATCACTAAGGTGTAAACCGACATTTCAGAATTGACGAGCCAGTCAAATTTGAAGTCAGTAAATCCCCAGTCTTGCATCAGCTTTTCAATGCCAAGACCCGGGTTAAGAATCCATTTCCAAGCCGTACCTGTCACGATGAATGACAACGCCATTGGGTAGAGATAGATAGTGCGAATCGCGCCTTCTTGACGGATGTTCTGGTCAAGTAATACCGCTAAACCAACACCTAGCAAGATAGCAATCGCCATGAATAGAAAACCAAACACACCGAGGTTGGTGATAGAGGTAATCCAACGATCGTTATCCATCAGCTTTTCATATTGGGTTAAACCAACAAAGTTGAAGCTCGGAAGAAATCGAGAGTTGGTGAACGACAATGCGGCCGTCCAAAATATATAACCGTAGATACACACCACGGTCACTAACGCTGTTGGCGCCAGCACAATTTTAGGTAACCAATGTTGCAACCTGTCAGCAAAACTCGGTTTCGGTGCAGGCTGGCTCCTTGTGGGTTTTGGAGTCGACTCAGTCAAAACATGCTCCATAACTTATCCTTGTTGCACAATCGAGCCAATGGCTTACCTTTCGGCACCACATCAGCATCACGCATATTAGAATTGGGAGTGAAGAGCAGATAGGCTCCCTACGAGCCTACCCACCCTGGGGGTTCGATAAAGCAACACAACCCGTCACTCACGTGCGTTGTGTGTCGCTTATCAAGTTAGATTAGATAGCCGCTTTCACTGCTTTTGCTAACTTAGCTGCCGCTTGTTTCGGATCGGCATCTTTCTCATTGAAGAAGTTGGTCACTACGTCATAGATCGCGCCTTGAGCGTAGCTTGTTGTCGCTAGGCCGTGAGCCATACTTGGAACAAGATCGCCAGATTCAGCACTCGCTTTGAAGGTTGCCATTGAGTCCAACGCACATTGGTCAAACTTAGACATGTCCATATCTAGACGTACAGGGATAGAACCTTTGTTAAGGTTGAAGACTTCTTGGAAGTCTTTAGTAAGAATGGTTTTCGCTAGGTCTTGCTGCGCTTTTTGGTTCTCTTTGTCACTTAACTCAAAGAACGCAAAGCTATCGATGTTGAAGGTAAATTGGCCGTCAGTACCTGGAGCTGGTGCACAGATGTAATCTTTACCCGGCACTTTGCCTGCTGCAGTAAACTCACCTTTCGCCCAATCGCCCATGATCTGCATCGCGGCTTCGCCATTGATAACCATTGAAGTTGCTACGTTCCAATCACGACCTGGAGAGTTGCTGTCGATGTAGTCACGCATCTTTTTGAACTTGGTGAAGACTTCCACCATCTTGTCGCCAGATAATACGTCCATATCAAGATCAACGAACGCTTTGTTGTAATCTTCACTGCCTAGAACATCAAGAGCCACCGCTTCGAATACGGTAGCGTCTTGCCAAGGTTGACCACCGTGAGCCAATGGAATGAAGCCAGCTGCTTTAATCTTGTCTGCAGCAACAAAGAACTCATCTAACGTAGTTGGAACCGTAACGCCCGATTTTTCTAAAACAACAGGGTTAGCCCAAAGCCAGTTAACGCGGTGAACGTTAACAGGAACCGCCACATATTCGCCATCCCACTTCATCACTTTAGTCACCACCTCTGGCAGTAACTCATCCCATTGTTCTTGTTTAGCAGTCGCATCGAGAGACGTTAGAAAACCTAAACCACCCCACTCTTGAATATCATGACCTTTGATCTGCGCGGCAGATGGAGGATTGCCCGATACTGCTCGAGTTTTCAAAACAGTCATCGCACTTTCACCGCCGCCACCAGCAACAGCAAAATCTTTCCAAGTATGGCCTTGTTCTTCAATCATCTCTTTCAGTACCGCTGCGGATTTCGCTTCGCCACCGGCAGTCCACCAGTGAAGCACTTCCACTTCACCAGCTTGAGAAAATGTTGAGGCAGCAAGAAGAGATAGAGTAAGTAGGGTTTTATTGATTTTCATTATTATCTTCCATGTTTTAGCGGACTCGACGTCCGGTTCAATAAAGAGTCTACTTATTCTGATTGATAAGATTGAAACAAAAGGTAAGCCCTATGTAACACAATTGTTACATTACACTTCTAGGCCTGTTGGGATATAGACTTTGGCTTCTAAGCCGCCTTGAGAGGAGTTGCGAATAATGAGATCTCCGCCGTGTCCGTGCAGGATATTTCGGCAGATCCCGAGGCCAAGTCCGTGTCCTTGGTCGTCGGTTGCAAGCCTAAAGTAAGGTTCAAAGACCATCTCTAGTTTGTCTTCTGGAATGCCATTACCACGGTCTTGAATAGTCACGACCACCCAAAGCTCATCACCACTAACTTCCACTACGGCAGATGAACCATACTTAACTGCGTTGTCGATTAAGTTGGTCAGTACACGCTTAATCGCCAGTGGTTTCGCGACCAATGGCTCAATGACGACCGGCTCGAACTCTACCTTTGTTTGGTACTGGTTATGAGATTCAATCACAGAGAGCACCATTTCATTGAGGTCAATAATGGCATTATTCTCGTGTAGATCGGTGTCTCTTACCGCTTGTAAAGCACCTTTGACCATCATCTCGAGCTCATCGAGATCTTTATTGAATTTGTCTTTCTTTACTTCACTCTCCAACAACTCTGCACGCAATCTTAGACGTGTTATTGGTGTCTTTAAGTCATGGGAGATCGCAGAAAAAAGGTGCTCTCGGTCGGCAACATAGCGACGAATCCGTTGCTGCATGCGATTAAAGGCTCGGGTTGCAGTGACCAGTTCAGTCGCCCCTTCTTCTTTCAGTTGGGGTTGCTGAATGTCCATACTCATCTCATTAGCTGCTCTTGCTAACTTTTTCAGAGGACGCACTTGGCGACGAATCATCAAGTAAGTTAGAACCAGCAGAATAAGCGTTGAAGAAACTAAGAAGATCACCTGCTCTCTGCCAAGAATCGTATCGTCGAGTTTCACATATGGAGCAGGCAACAATGCCGCAATGTATACCCATTCATGACTGGTCAATTCGATTTGTACAACCAGAATGGGTGGATTCAGCGGTTCTAACGTTAAAGTATGATGTGCCCAAGATCGCGGGAGATCGCTTAAATAGATGTCATTTTTGAGCAAGCGAAGGTGTTCAGGACGAGAAAAATCAACCCGCACTGACGCCACTTTATTGAGTTTGCTACTCAAAACACTTTCTATCGCTTCAATCGAGGCGGTTTTTAAACGGGTATCGGGGATCGGTTCGACAATCAAAGCCTCTTTATTGAAAGAAACGAAGAAACGCGTTCCCCCCATATTGCGGATTTGATCCAGCACGATATGACGATATTTAACGGGTAGAGATTGGAAAAAAGTCACCGTTGAAGCAAACATGTTCGCCATGCTCGACGACGCAGAACGAATCCCTTCTAGCTCTTTGTGTTTTGATTCGCTATACCATATAGACGTTGCGATACCTTGAGCTATCACCACGGCTAACAGCGTCAACAATAAGGTTCTTGCGACTAACGAATTTGGTTTCAACCAACTCATCCAGTTCATACGAGATATTTCATCCGGAATACTTCATTGGAAATACTTTATTAGCATTACTTCATTAACAGTAGGTCATGCTTAGTGTTCATACTGAACCGGCACAGCAAGAATGTAGCCATTACCGCGCATAGTTTTGATGTAGTGAGGGTATTTACCACTGTCGCCCAGCCGACTTCTCAGGCGACTAAGCTGCACATCAATACCACGTTCAAAAGGCAGCGCTTCGCGGCCTCTAGTGGCGAAAGAGATGGTGTCACGGTCGAGAACTTCATTAGGACGAGTCAAGAACAGCATTAACAAAGAAAAGTCACTGCCCGACAAATCCATTTCATCTGAGTTTTCATTGTGAGAAATTCTATGCGCGAGTGTATCGAGCGTCCAATCACCAAAAACAATCTGCTTTGGCAGTGCATCACTTGGCTTGTCATCCACTACTTGAACACGTCGTAATAACGCTTTGATACGAGCCATTAATTGGCGCGGACTAAATGGCTTGGCAATGTAATCATCGGCACCAATTTCTAAACCAATAATTTGATCGGTTTCATCCGATACCGCTGTCAGCATGATGATTGGCACATTGGATTGCTTTCGAACTCGCTGACACAAGGTAAAACCATCGTCACCGGGGAGCATAACATCGAGCAGAATCAGGTCTGGATAACCTTGGCTTTGCAGGTGGGTTTCTAATTCAACACCGTCTCCAACAGAAGAGACATCGAAACCCGATTTTGTGAGGTACTCTTCCAGCAGCTCGCGGATTTCTTGATCATCATCCACCACGAGAATTCGAGTATTTGTTGGCATCGCCCAAACCTATTAAATTTACAACTTATTCACATAGTGTATAGGCTGGCCGATTATTTGATTATTGACATGTTTGTAAAGTTAGAAGAACGAACAGATAAAGATCACAACTTAGTGACCTCTATCTGAATCTTTAGGGCTTAATCCGCTATTGGTTGGTTATGAGGAGCAGCTGATCTCCATGGCTTTGCCCCACTCAGGCGGCAGCGCGGCAAGGTGTTCGTAGTCAGGGTGTTCCGCATAAGGGTCTGCCAACACCACCATTAACGCATCAATATCGCAGCTATCACCGCGTTCCGCTTTATCTATGGCGAGTTGGGCAAGGTAGTTTCTGAGGATGTATTTCGGGTTCACTTGTCGCATCTTTTCGCTGCGCTCTGCCACTGAACTGTCTTCCAATTCGCAGCGTTGTAAGTAGTTATCCATCCATAGCTTTGCTGCCTCGCGGTCGATAACCAAATCAATCACTTCCTGTGGCGGCAAGGTATCCAAGTTCGACAGCGTTCTAAAGAATCTTGGGTAGTCGACTTTGTTTTGCGACATCAACTCAAACATAGATTCAAACAAACGACTGTCACCTTCTTGTTTCGAAAGCAGCCCCAACTTACGACGCATCATCTGACTGAAATAACCATTCATTTGTGGTTCGTATTGTTCGAGTGCAGCCTCAAGACCGGCTTTATCCACCAGCGGCGAAAGTGAGTGAGCCAGTGCCGATAGGTTCCACAATCCAATTCTAGGCTGTTGATTGAAAGCATAACGACCTTGGTAATCCGAGTGATTACAGATCAATCTTGGGTCATATTCATCAAGGAATGCGAATGGGCCATAATCGAAAGTTTGCCCGATGATAGACATGTTATCAGTGTTCATCACTCCGTGAGCAAAACCATTTGCTTGCCACAATGCGACCATTTCTGCAGTGCGATCAACAATCTGATTAAACATGGCTGCGTAGGGCTTCTCTTCATCGAGGCATTCTGGGAAGTGCCATTCGATGACTTTGTCAGCCAATAATTTATGTTCTGCCAACTGATTGGTATAAAACAAGTGTTCAAAGTGACCGAAACGAATATGTGACTCAGCAGCACGCACCAACAATGCGCCCCACTCTTGCTTCTCACGATAAACCGGCGTATCGCTGGTCATCATCGCCAACGCACGTGTGGTTGGGATATTAAGACCCGCCATCGCTTCGCTACATAGATACTCACGAACCGTTGAGCGAATAACCGCTCGACCATCACCCATACGTGAATAAGGTGTTTTACCTGCACCTTTGAGGTGCAAATCGAACGTTTCGCCACTTTTCGCCACAACTTGCGCTAATAACAGCCCTCTTCCATCACCTAAGTCCGGGTTATAAGAGCCAAACTGGTGCCCTGCGTATTTCATTGCGACTGGCGAAAACTGCTCAGGTTCAACATTGCCCGATAACGTCTCAAGCAATTCCTCGGAAGCGTTTTCAAATGACGGAAAGCCAAGTTCATTCGCAAGATTATGGTTCCATGCGAGCCATTGGACATTGCTGAGCGGTGTAGGTTGAATTGGGGTATAGAACAGTCGAGGTAATGCGGTAAATCGATTGTTAAATGAAATAGAATCCCAGACAGACATGAGAGGCACACTGTAGATAAAAGATGATTTAAGATTATCACAGTTTGATAACAACTTCAGATCAGGTTATGCAATGAGTCTATTGAGATAAAGGGGTTAATCAGACAAAGAGATTATTCAGAGAAAAAGGTTACTGAGAGAAAGGTACTGCTAAGAAGAGGAAAAGCTAAGTGGCTAGACTGATGAGAAGAGCCACATTTACGAGAATAAGAGTTCTGACTTTGAAGACTTTTTAACAAGTGTATTCATAATAAAAGCTGAAAATATTGAGCCATAAAACTGACTACATTAGAGCAAGAATACCCACTAGAGAAAGGGTAGAGAAAATCCAAGTGCGACTGATAACGCCGAAATTACTGTGTTGAATCATTTCTTGATGCTGCATATGTCTCTCCTCGAGAACGTGATGGTGTAACACCAATATATCGACTTTATGCCGATATCAGCAAGCACATTAATATTAACCTTTTATGACAACACCAAGAAACTTCTGTAACTATTCAACTATTTGATAAATCAAAAGCTATGCTCGACTGGTCGTCGAAAGCAGTGCACCGGCCCCAATAAAGACACCTCCAGTGACACGATTAAAAACCTTGGCTCGGCCTTTAGCGAACAACCAATTTGACGATTTAGCCCCTAAATAGGCGTAAACCAATAACCAAGACAATTCCATTATAATAAAGGTCAAAGCAAACACGGTGAACTGTGGAACCAGAGCGATCGATGGGTCAATAAATTGTGGGAAAAGTGCGGTAAAAAATAGAATAGCTTTGGGATTGCTCGCGCCAACAATAAAGCCACTGAGGTAATGCTGCGCAGCACTTTCATTAACCGATTTAGAATCGGATTGTTGATTGGATAGGTTGTCATAATCTTGCTGACTAGAACGTAGAGACTTCCAGCCAAGGTAGATTAGGTAAGCAGCTCCTGTCCATTTAATGACATTAAATACCACCTCAGACGAAGCGATAATCACACCTAGCCCGGTAAACGATAACGTTAGAATTCCAGTAATCGCAGTTAAGCTACCCAGCGCGGTAAATATCGATAGTTTAAAGCCAGATTGCACACCTTTGGTCATGCATAATAAAGAGCTTGGCCCGGGCGAAGCTGTCAAAATCAGCACCGCTAATAAATAATAAATCCATGCATCAAAGCTCATCGCGAATTCTCCTTAACTCACTAAAACGACTAAACATTGACCATCAATATGTGATAGTTATTCATATTAAGCAACTAAATAATATGCAACAAATCCTCAACGCTAAGTCCCGATATCCAAAATGTAGGCAATAAAAAACGCCATGCATTGCTGCATGGCGTTTAAATTAATACAGATAGGGTTTCTTTAATAACGAAGGTAACCCGAATCTAATCAAAGAAGCTTTTTCGATACAAAGCTTAGTCTATATAAACCTTAGTCTGTGCAAACTTAGTCTATAAAAAAACTTAGTCTTTGTAGAGAGAGAACTCATCTGCACAAGCCACTAGCTGCTCACGAGTGATCATGAATACGCCATGACCACCATTAGAGAATTCAATCCAAGTGAATGGAATCTCTGGGTACTGATCCATCATGTGAACCATTGAGTTGCCCACTTCACAGATCAGAATACCATCATCCGTTAGGTAGTTTGGCGCGTTAGCTAAGATACGACGAACCAATTTCAGCCCGTCAGTACCTGCCGCTAGGCCAAGTTCTGGTTCATGAGTAAACTCTTCTGGCAAGCTGTTCATATCTTCTTCGTCCACGTAAGGTGGATTCGATACGATCAGGTTGTATTTCTCTTTTGGTAAATCACGGAAAAGATCTGAACGGATTGGGAACACTTGCTGCTCCATGCCGTGATCTTGAACGTTCTGCTCAGCAACTTGCAATGCGTCAGTAGAGATATCAATCGCGTCTACTTCAGCGTCAGGGAATGCATGAGCACAAGCAATAGCAATACAGCCACTACCCGTACAAAGGTCCATGATGCGTGTTGGCTCTTCAGTTAACCAAGGTTGGAATTGAGCTTCGATCAGCTCACCAATTGGCGAACGAGGCACAAGAACGCGTTCATCAACGAAGAACTCTAGACCACAGAACCAAGCTTTGTTGGTTAGGTAAGCCGTTGGTGTACGATCATTGATACGCTTGATTACGCGCTCAACAATACGCAGACGTTCGCTGCTTGTTAGGCGAGAGTTCATAACATGCGAAGGAACATCAATCGGCAGATAAAGAGTAGGTAAAATAAGTTGTACCGCCTCATCCCACGCGTTATCAGTGCCGTGACCATAAAAAAGGCCCGCTGCGTTAAAGCGACTAACAGTCCAACGAATCACATCTTGAAGCGTGTGTAGTTCTGATACCGCTTCTTCTACAAAAATCTTATCCAAAATTGTCTCCGAAAAGCGCTACAATACTGCTAATTACGTTTCTAATTAGAATTCATAACCTGATGAGCAAAAAAGACACCGACTTCGATGACGATTTCGCCCTATTCAACGATGCAGTAAAGGGCGTTAAAAAGTTGCAACAGGATACCATAGTCCAGCAGCCAAAAAGAAATGCCAAGCAAAAAGAAATTACTCGCACGGCAAGACAAGCCAGTGATAGCGAGTTTTATTTCTCGGATGAGTTCATTCCGCATCTTAGCGAAGAAGGCCCAACACGTTATGCGCGTGATGATGTCTCTAAGTATGAGGTGAAGCGCTTACGTCGTGGTGTCTACGTACCTGATGTGTATCTTGATATGCACGGTATGACTCAACAAGAAGCGAAACGCGAGTTAGGAGCCATGATTGCGCACTGCGTGAAAGAGAGCGTGGCGTGTGCCTGTGTTCAGCACGGTATCGGTAAACACATCCTTAAACAGAAGGTGCCTTTGTGGTTAGCGCAGCACCCTGACGTGATGGCCTTTCACCAAGCACCTTTAGAGTTCGGTGGTAACGGTGCGTTGTTGGTTTTGCTTGCTATTCCAGACAAATAACCCTGACTCGCTATTCCCCCCCAACGTCAAAAACAGAAAAGGGCACCTCAAATCATTGAGGTGCCCTTTTCTTTGTTATCTTTCAGCCTATAGGTTAGATATAACCTCGACTATGGATTGATGTTCCAAAGTAACTCGCCTTTTTGTGTCTCAAGGTCGAATTCAATGCAAGCCAAACCTGACGTCGGAAACATAGGTGGCGCCATGCCCGTTGCAAATTCTGCTGTTAAGTAGCCCACTAGAGGTAAATGAGAAACAAATAAAATGGTCTCTAGTTTTTCTACTTCTGCCATTGCTACGGTCAAATCAAACACATCGTCGGACATTCCATAAGGCGTAATATCATCACAGGTTTCTACTTTCTTTCCAGAAAACGCCTGAGAGATTTCTAACCACGTTTCTTGTGCCCTTAAATATGGGCTCACAAGCACTTTATCGAATTGACTAATCCCCTGCTCATTTGCAGCTTGAGCCACTGCAAGAGATGCCATTTTCCCGCGCTTGGTTAACGCTCGTTCTGCATCCGAGTCCGCAAAATGTTCTGCTTCACCGTGGCGCATTATGAATATTTTCATGTTCAGTCCTGTCTACGTAACATTTCGAAAGTCGATATATCCCATATCAGCGATACGCTACTTAGCGTTTGGCTCTCAAACTAGAGAAGCCGCAGTCTATATAAATAATTATATCAAGTCACTTGCTAAAGAGTTCGACTTTCTTAACAATCTTATTAAAAGAAAATAAATCACTGATAAAAATCGATAAAAATGATTTAGAAGTCGCCAAAAAGCTCTTCATATCCCAAAATGTGATCGCAAGGTTTGCACCTCAAATCATCGCGTACATAATTTAAAAACCACCTTCTCTGGAGATGCTTCTGTGCATTTAAGCCCTAATGATGAACATCAATACCGTTACGTAACCTTGGATAACGGATTGCGAGTACTGTTAGTTCACGATCAGAACGCTCAAAAAGCTGCAGCCGCACTCGCCGTTAATGTCGGGCATTTTGATGACCCTACAGACCGAGAGGGTTTAGCGCACTACTTAGAGCATATGCTATTTTTGGGAACTGAAAAGTATCCAAAGGTCGGAGAGTTCCAAAGTTTTATCAGCCAACATGGCGGTAGCAACAATGCTTGGACCGGAACCGAACACACCTGCTTCTTTTTTGATGTTGAATTGAATGCCTTTGAAACCGCACTCGATCGCTTCAGCCAATTTTTCACAGCGCCACTTTTTAACGAAGAAGCACTAGATAAAGAACGCCAAGCCGTTGATTCCGAATATAAAATGAAACTCAACGACGACTCGCGACGCTTGTACCAAGTTACCAAAGAACTGGTGAATCACAATCACCCATTCTCGAAGTTTTCTGTTGGTAATATCGAGACGTTGGGTGACAGAAACGGTGAAACGATTCGACAAGAGATCTTGGCTTTCCACCAGCAACAATATTCAGCCGATCTAATGACGCTGACACTGTCTGGCAATCAATCATTAGACGAAATGCAAAGTTGGGTTGAGGAGCGCTTCAGTTCTATTACCAACCATCATCTACAAGGCAAGAAGGTTGCAGTTCCGATTGTTGGTGAATTAAGCACGGGTGTACAAGTACACGTTAAACCGATAAAAGAAGTGCGCAAACTTATCTTAACCTTCCCAATGCCAAGCATGGACGAGCACTATGGCGTTAAGCCATTATCATTCTTTGCACACCTTATCGGTTACGAAGGCGAAGGCAGTTTAATGATGCAGCTGAAAGAGAAAGGTTGGATTACTTCCCTCTCGGCAGGTGGCGGCGCAAGTGGCAGTAACTATCGTGACTTCACGATCAGTTGCTCAATGACCATCGAAGGCTTAACCAAAACCGATAACGTCGTTCAAGCAATATTTCAGTACATCAAACTCATTGAACAACAAGGCATCGAAGAGTGGCGTTATCTTGAAAAACGCGCCGTTTTAGAGTCCGCTTTCCGCTTTCAAGAGCCCTCCAGACCGCTCGATGTCGTCAGTCATCTTGTTATCAACATGCAGCACTATCAAGAGCAAGATGTGGTGTATGGCGATTATAAGATGTCGCACTTTGACGAAGAGTTACAACGCTCTTTGCTTCCCTACTTATCTGTCGACAACATGCGGGTCACCATCGTAGCTCAAGGCTTCGAGTATGATAGAGAAGCGAAGTGGTACTTTACGCCCTACTCCGTTACGCCTTTTAGCTCAGAGCAGACCCAGTGCTTTACGTGCATCAACCCCGGCTGGATGTTTGAGCTGCCAAGTAAAAACCCATTTATTTGCTACGACTTAGACCCTGCTGAACTCGAAGGTGACGCTAAGCACCCACAACTGTTAGAAGAGCTCGACGGCTTTAAGTTATGGCACCTCCAAGATCATCAATTTCGAGTACCTAAAGGTGTGGTGTATATCGCTATCGACAGCCCACATTCAGTCGCCACCCCGAGAAACATCGTTAAAACACGCTTGTGTGTAGAGATGTTCTTGGACTCGCTTGAAAAAGATACGTATCAGGCTGAGATTGCGGGTATGGGCTACAACATGTATACCCATCAGGGCGGTGTAACACTCACGCTTTCGGGATTCAGCGAAAAGCAACCACAGCTGCTCAATATGATCCTTGAGCGCTTCCAAGCACGCGACTTTAGTCCAACACGCTTTGAAACTATTAAGCATCAATTGCTCAGAAACTGGAATAATGCGTCGCAAGATCGTCCTATTTCGCAACTCTTTAATGCGATGACCGGAGTACTTCAGCCAAATAACCCGCCTTATTCCGTATTAATTGAAGCATTGGAAACGATTGAGGTCGATGAACTCTCTTCTTTTGTTCAAGCGATTTTGGCTGAACTGCATGTCGAAATGTTTGTGTATGGTGATTGGAAAAAAGCCGATGCACACAATATGGCTGAAACGCTAAAAGATGCATTACGTGTTCAAGACCAAGCTTACGAAGAGTCACTACGCCCATTAATCATGTTGGGTGAAAATGGTAGCTTCCAACGCGAAGTCGTATGCAATCAAGATGATTCAGCCATCGTGGTTTACTACCAATGTGCTGATATTTCACCTAAAAATATTGCGCTGTATTCATTGGCGAACCATTTGATGTCAGCCACCTTCTTCCATGAGATTCGTACCAAGCAGCAGCTAGGCTATATGGTCGGCACTGGCAATATGCCGTTGAACCGACACCCGGGTATTGTGTTATATGTGCAATCACCGAATGCTGCCCCAGCAGACTTGTTAGCCTCGATAGATGAATTCCTCAATGCCTTTTACATGGTGCTGCTGGAGCTTAACGACTATCAATGGCACAGCAGTAAACGCGGGCTCTGGAATCAGATTTCAACGCCAGATACCACCTTGCGCGGTCGCGCTCAGCGCTTATGGGTCGCGATAGGCAATAAGGACTTGGAATTCAATCAGAGAGAGCGTGTCTTAGAAGATCTTAAAGGTCTAACACGCTCAGACATGATGCGTTTTGTGGTCAGCCAACTTAAACCTCGTACGGCAAATCGTCTGATTATGCATGCACACGGTAATGCTCATAATGAGGAAGAAAAGCTGTCAGCAGGTGTGGAGATTGGCTCAATTGATGAGTTTCAGTTACGTCCTAAAGACTGTGAACTTGGCTGATAAAGCTGGGATAAAAATCATAAGGTTGATGTGAAAGCATCAACCTTTTTTCTTGGGTGAAGCACAAAATCAGATCTCCTATTACGCTCTTTCGTCACTCCCAAGAGGGAGGAATGACCGAGTTGGGAATCTCCCGACACACCGATAATATCAGGCAAAACACATCCCTCTTCTCGTCATTCCCGAGAAGGAGGAACGACTGAGTCGGGAACCTCCCAACACTCCAACATCCTGAATAAAAACACTCCATCCTTATCATTCCGGATTACGGAGAAGCGGAAAAGTCAGGAATCTTCCGCTCCACACCGACACTACCTGACAGAACACACCACTCCCCGTCATTCCCGAGAAGGAGGAAAGACTGAGTCGGGAATCTCCTTCCTTTCGCACACTCAAAAAAATAAAAAAGCCCGCTTCAATTGCTTGATACGGGCTTAATAATCAATGTGCTAGAACGTTACTTGTAGAGAGTTACTTATAAAAAGACTCATCCAAGCCAGCACGTGTCAGTAGGCCATCGCATGGCGCAAAACGATCACCGTACTTCTTAGCGAAGTCGTTCATCATTTCGACCAATGACTTAATACCAATTTGATCCATGTATCGGAACGGACCTCCTAAGAATGGAGGGAAACCGATACCGAAAATAGCACCAATATCGCCATCACGTGGGCTGCGGATAATACCGTCATCCAAACAACGAACCGCTTCGTTTAGCATAGGTAACACACAGCGCATCGCGATATCGTTATCGCTCAACTTAGGATCGGGTTGCAGCTTAAGCAGCTTGTAAACTGACTTATCGACTTCTTTCTTCTTACCTTTGTAAGTGTAGAAACCTTTGCCACTCTTACGGCCTTTACGGTTGTCATTCAAAAGAATATCGAACACATCAGGGCCTTGGAAACGATCGCCAAGCTCATTCACTAAAATTGGAATAATCTTCGCGCCGATATCAACACCCACCTCATCTAACAAAGTAATTGGGCCAACCGGGAAACCGAAGTCCAATAACGTGCTATCGAGCTTTTCAATCGGCTCGTTTGCCAATAATAAGTGCGCGGCTTCATTCATGTACGGAGCAAGAATACGGTTCACGTAGAAACCAGCCGTGTCTTTAACAACAATCGGCGTTTTGCCTTGCTTCTTCGCTAATGCTACAACCGTCGAAATCGTCTCTTCTGACGTAGTTTCATGAGGGATAACTTCGACTAGCGGCATTTTTTCGGCAGGGCTGAAGTAGTGAAGACCGACAACGTTTTCTGGTCGCTGCGCCTTCTCCGCAATCTTATGGATTGGCAATGAAGACGTATTCGTCGCAAAGATAGTCTCTGGCTTTGCATTGGCTTCAATGTCCGCAACCATTGATTGCTTAAGATCGAGGTCTTCAAATACCGCTTCAATCACCACATCAGTGTGATTAAAGCTCGTAAAGTCGATACCACCAGAAAGCTGAAGCATCTTACTTTCCAGACCAGCTTTAGTCAGAATGCGACGCTTACGCTGCTTATCGAACAACTTAAAATTGTAGTTCAGCGCGTTCAGCACGCCTTCATTGGATACGTCTTTAATGCGAACAGGCACTTTCGCTTTGGCAACGCTAACATGGCTGATACCAGCACCCATAAGGCCACCGCCCAGCACACCAACACGCTTAACCGCTTTGGGTTCTGCGTCTGCGCCGTGCTCTTTTTTCATTTCAGTGGTGGCAAAGAAAATCGAACGAAGGGCTTTGGATTCTGAAGTCATTACCAGTTCAGAGAAACGCTTCGCTTCATACTGAAGGCCTTTATCAAAACCGTTCTCAAGGCCGTAACGAATGACATCAAGAATCGCATCGGCTGCAGGGTAATTACCGCGTGTTTTCTGGTTGGTTTTCTTCGAAGCCTGTTCAAAAATAACCTTACGACCAAGACCCGTGCGTGAAATAAGCTTCTCTTTGGTCGAAGCTTGGCTTTTAGACGCAAGACGCTTGCCTTTTTTGCCGCCTGAGTTCTTTTCAACAAAGCTCTTAGCGACTTCAAGCAAGATAGTTTCTGGCACACAAGCATCCACAACACCAAGCGATTTCGCTTTCTTAGCGCGCAACTGCTTACCCGTCAGAATAAGGTCAAGAGATGGCAGCAAACCGATAAGGCGAGGTAAACGCTGTGTACCACCAGAGCCTGGTAACAGACCTAACTGTACTTCTGGCAAGCCAAGGCGAGTCTTATCTGAGTCGGTACATACGCGGTAATCACATGCCAACGCAAGTTCTAAACCACCACCTAAACATGGACCGTGGATCGCTGCGACTACTGGATATGGAAGATCTGAGAGTGTTTGGAACATCTCCTGCCCTTGACGAGCAAGAGACTGTGCTTCGTCAGCCGTTTTACAAGCATCAAGCATTCGTACATCAGCACCAGCGATAAAGTTATCTGGCTTTAGTGAATGAACGATTAAGCCTTTAACTCGGCTTTGCTTTTCTTTTAACTGCTCGAAGATGGCTTTCATTTCTTCAGCAAAAGCCGCTTGCAGCGTGTTCATTTTCTCGTTTGGCACATCAATCGCTAACCAAGCAATATCTTGCTCATCAATATTAAGAGTAAATGCTGTCGCTTTCTTTTTGGTTGATTCAGTCGCTGACGTTGAATCTGGTTGAGCGACGGTTTCTTTTTCTGTTGTTGCATCAAGAGTCGTAGACATTATTCTACCTCCAAGATCATTGCTGCACCTAAACCACCAGCCGCACACGCTGTGTTCAGTGCCAAGCCGCCACCACGACGTTTAAGTTCACGCAGTGTTTGAGTCATCATACGCGCGCCAGTCGCAGCAAACGGGTGTCCGTAAGCAATTGAGCTACCCAGCACGTTGAATTTCTCCATATCAATCTCACCGATCGCTTTGTCACGGCCAAGATTCTTCTGAGCAAACTCGTCACTTGCAAACATTTTGACGTTCGCTAGAACTTGGGCTGCGAATGCTTCGTGCATCTCGATTAGAGTTAGGTCTGACAACTCTAGACCTGTGTTCTTCAACACTTGTGAGGTCGCGTAGGTTGGCCCCATCAACATATCCGTTTCAACACCAATCGCTGAGAATGCATAGCCACGAATATAGCCAAGCACTTCTAAGCCTAGCTCTTTAGCTTTACCTTCGCGCATCAACATCACCGCAGCACCGCCATCGGTAAGAGGTGTTGCGTTGGCTGCCGTTACACTGCCGTACTTTCTATCGAATGCAGGGCGCAGTTTCGCGTAGCCTTCAACCGTTGAGTCGTGGCGAACGTTGTTGTCTTCCGCTAGGTACTTTTTATAAGGCGCTGGGAACGCCGTCATCACTTCGTCTTTAATCTTGCCTTCTTTCCATGCTTGAGAAGCCAAAGAGTGAGAACGGTGAGCAAGTGCGTCTTGAGCTTCGCGAGTAATACCATGCGTCTTCGCCATCTGCTCAGCCGTTTGTCCCATGGATAAACCGGTCGAGTATTCTGCGACTGCCGGTGGCACTGGCATCAGATCTTTTACTGAAAGCGTTTTAAGAATCTTCAGCTTCTGACCCATGGTTTTCGTTTTACTCAGCGCTAATAAATTTGCCGCTAACTTTTTCGAAACGCCAATAGGCAATACAGAAGAAGAATCCGCACCGCCTGCAATACCGACATCAATCGTGCCAGCCATAATGCTCTCGGTCACGTTGACTGCCGCTTGGAAGCTGGTCGCACATGCTCGTGTCACACTGTAGGCATCGGTATTGATGTCCATGCCCGTACCCAACACGATTTCACGTGCAATATTCGGTGCTTCTGGCATTTGCACTACTTGGCCGAACACCACTTGTTCGATAAGCGCAGGATCGACATCTGTTCTTGCAAGCATTTCACTCACAACCATTTTGCCTAGGTCAACCGCAGGCACTTGGCTAAATTCTGTACTCTGACGAGCGAATGGGGTTCGTAGTCCAGCGACAACGGCAACACGTTCTCCAGAACGCGTTTTGACTTCCTGTTTGCCCATGGTTTCTCCTTAAAGTTAAGAGGTCTGACCTGAAGCATTGTAAAGAAGTTGTTAATTAAATCAAACGAGCGTTTAAATAAACGTGATACGAGTATCTCACTGTTTGAAAATATAACTGCGCATTCAGGCGAACCTTTTTGGGGGAAAGGTTGTCGTAAGAGACTAAACTATTGTAAGCAAAGACTGTTATCGCTGTGTAGGGAATGGTTTTCTTGAGGCAAAAAAAAACCACACAAAACTGTGTGGTCGGAATGTATATAAAGCAATTAACTTAACGCCAATTGAAATAATCAGTTTCCTGATTAGGAGAAAGTAAAGTCAGCCTTCAAAAGGAAGTGTCGTCTTGCTCAACATGCTAACCACGAATGACTAACTAGACGACAAGGTGTACTATAGCTTGTTCGAGGCCTTAGATTTTGAAGTAGATCAATTTTAATGTGATTTTACGGTTTCCTGCCGATCGTTAGCCTTAAAAACGAAACAGAATATAAAAACGAAGCACAACGTATAGAGGACAGCTATACGCAGAGCAATTATGGAGGCTCGTGTGTCAATAATAAAAATGTTTGGAAAGAAAACAGCCAAGCGTCCGGTCAACTCTGATATGGACAAACAAAGAAAGTACGAAGCACTCGTTCGTGCCTATCATCGTGACCTCTTTCGCTACGCCTATTGGCTATGTAAAGACAAAAGCATTGCCGAAGATTTAGTACAAGAGACTTGCCTTCGTGCATGGAAGTCACTCGATAGCTTACAAGATGAAAAAGCCGCTAAATCTTGGCTGATCACCATCTTGCGACGCGAGAACGCTCGACGTTTTGAACGCAAACAGTTTGATCTGGTTGATATCGACGATCATGGTAACGATGCAAGTGTCAGCGATGACCCACATCATCAACACCTGTGGTTGCAAGCTCAGATCATGAAACTTGAAATCGATTACCGTGAACCCCTCTTCTTACAAGTGATTGGTGGTTTTAGTGGTGATGAGATCGCAGATATTCTCGACCTCAACAAAAACACGGTGATGACACGTTTATTCAGAGCTCGAAATCAGTTGAAAGAGATGCTGGATACAGAAGAGGCAGAGAGGGGGCAACATAATGGATGATTTGGAATTTCGTCGTCGTGTATTGTCGGAACCTAAGCAACGTACACAAGATATTATTGATGCAGCAGCAAGCAGCGAAGCCAATAGTAACTTTCTAGACGATGTACTATCGCTTGATAAACAGATCCATTCAGCAATGAATGTGAATGTGCCAGACGATCTTGCTGATCGTATACTGTTCAATCAGACCTCAAGCGAAGAAAGCAAAGTAGTAAGACCTACGTTTGCTCGTCGAGCGATGGCAATGGCTGCCTCGGTGGCGTTTGTTGCTGGTTTATTGGTTGGCCAAGTTAACTGGGGCAATGCATTCGTTTCACCCGCGCAAGCAAGTTTGGCAGATACGGCAATGAAACATGTTGTCGATGAAAAGAGCTTTGTGAGTGCGCTTGATGAGAATGTTACTTCACAACAAATCAATGCCAAGATGAATCCGTTTGCATTTCAATTTGATGAAGCCTTCCCTTACCACGTCTATTACCTGAACCATTGTGGCTTTGGCAAGTCCAACGCAATGCACATGGTTTTCCAAGGCGAAAAAGGCAAGGTCACTCTGTTTTTAACTGGAATTCCGACTGACAAGTCTATCGACTTTGATGAAAAAGGCATGTCAGGCTCAGTAACACCGATCGATGGCAGCAGTTTGATCCTTGTAGGCGAAGATGGCGAGGATGTCTCTAAAATCGCCGAAAAGCTGACAAAAATGATCAAACCAATGAGCTAATTTGCTCTCAAAGCCCCGTAACAAAAGGCCCAGTAAGTATATCACTGATATTGCTGGGCTTTATTTATCAATAAACCGCAAAACCATTCACCGCAGATATACCTCTAGAGTTAAAACTCTAAAAAATGGCATTTATCACCATTTTCGTGCCAGATAGGCGTCATTTCCATAATTTTACACTCATTTTTTCCAATGGTCGGATTTGTATATCGTATACTTGCGAATAGGATCAGCCACCATTGAGCAATTGCTCAAATTAATCGCCCTGTAGAGGCGGATATATAAAGGATTAAATGAATGACTACCAACAACACGCGTCTGTTTAAAAAGTCTCTTTTAGCAGTAACAATCACACTGGCGTCTTCGCAAGCGATGGCAGCAGGTTTCCAACTTAACGCACAATCAGCAACCGGCATCGGCCGTGCTTTCGCTGGTGATGCAGTAATCGCAGATAACGCGTCAGTAATGGCACGTAACCCTGCAGCAATGGCACTATTTGATAAAACTGAGCTATCTCTTGGTTTTGAAAGCATCACTTCAATGATTGAAGTTAAAGATGCTACCTATAAAGGCTTCATGGGAAGCACCTCCAGCAATGCTGATTATGACGATGCTGGTGATACTTCTATAGCTCCAAATATTCACCTTATTGTTCCTATCAACGAAAAATTTGCTGTAGGCTTCAATGCTTATTCGAACTTTGGTACAAAAACTGAGTTCAGCGATAGCTATGTGGGTGGTGAATATGGCGGCCTTACAGATGTAAAAAGTGTTAACTTTGGCCTAGCTGGTTCGTACCGTTTAAACGATCAATGGAGCTTTGGCGCTGGACTTGATCTTATTTACGGCAAAGGCGAGCTAAAACGAACAATGAGCTCAGAATCAGGCACAGGTGGGCTCCCTTTACCACAACCTGGGCAAACGGTCCTTGACGCTGAAGCAGATGGCTGGGCTGTTGGCTTTAACCTTGGTACTGTTTTCGAATTGAATGAAAACAACCGTTTTGGTTTGGCTTATCACTACTCTCCGAAACTTGAAGCTGAAGGCGATATCAGTTACCAAGGCACTGAATATAAAGATGACACTCTTTATATGCCTCTACCTGATATTGTTGAGTTCTCTGGCTTTCACAAAATCGAAGATACTAAATTCGCGGTTCACTATTCAGTACAATGGATTGGTTGGAGCTCATTTGACAAGCTAGAAGCAGAAAAAGCGGGTGTTCTAAATAATTACGAATGGCAAAATGGTATGCACTACTCTCTAGGTGGTACATATTACATGAATCGTGATTGGACACTTCGTGCCGGCTACATGTATGACACTAGCGCACAAGATGAAGTAACTTCAGTTTCAGTGCCAGATTCAGATCGCCAATGGTTCTCAGCTGGTTTCACATACCACATCAACGAAGCATCAAACGTAGACTTTGGTTTCACATACCTGATGGGCGACGATGTTACAGTCAACGAATCAACTTCTGTTGTTTCGTCAATTTCAGCAACAACTCGTGCAGATGCAATCCTAATGGGTCTGCAGTACAGCCGTAGCTTCTAGTAAAGCTAGGTGATAAACCCAAAGGGTCGCATTACGCGACCCTTTTTTGTTGCCTAAACCACTGACCGACATCAATTTAAGCTTACAGCTGTAGCCTGCAAAGGCAAAATATGCCTACAAGTGTACGCTCAAACTTCGCAACACAGCCGAAACATTTAGATTATTTCTCTAATAATTAAACACATTTACTCATTTAATCCCTAAAACACTGTTTTATTCGAATTTCATTTTTAAAGTAATAACTCTAAACGTAGAATCACGACACTAAATACTTATGATTCAGCGAACATAATAATGAAAATGAATAAGACTCTTCTATCTGCTGCAGTGGCAGTTGGACTACTTTCGACTTCTACCGTCACTCACGCGGCAGGCTTTCAACTAGCAGAATACTCAGCAACAGGCCTTGGCCGTGCGTATGCTGGTGAAGCAGCAATCGCAGACAACGCTGGTTCACAATGGCGTAACCCTGCCCTTCTTACTTATCTAGAAGGCACACAGGTCTCTGTTGGTGCTATCTATGTTGATCCAAATATTGATATCGACGGTACTTCAACATCAGGTGGCACCTCTACACCTTCAAATTCTAGCGATTTCGCTCATAGTGCAGTGATTCCAAACTTTTATGTTTCTCATAAGTACAACGACAAATTTGCATTAGGTTTTGCAGCTGGTACCAACTACGGTATGGAAACAGACCTAGGTAAAGATTTTGGTGGCGCAAACCACGGAAATGAAGCAAGCGTAACCACAATGGAGCTAAACCTAAACGCTGCATACCAAGTACTTGAAAGCGTATCTGTTGGTGGTGGCGTTCGTTACATCATGGCTGAAGGCAGTTTTGGTGCTGTTGCTGCTGCTGATTACTTATTCATGAATAAGGGCGACACCTTAAAATACATGGAAGGTGATGACACCGCATGGGGTTGGCAAGTGGGTACCGTTTGGCAACTGAATGAGAATAACCGCCTTGGTTTTACTTATAAATCAGAAGTTGACTTAACCCTAGAGGGACATGCTAACGGCCGTGGTTTCAATACTTTTCAACCAAATAAGAAAGATGCAGGCTCTATGGATCTAGCTCTGCCTGCTACAGCAGAACTTGCAAGTTTCCACCAATTGACAGAGAAAGTTGCGGTCCACGCGAGTGTTAACTGGACAAACTGGAGCAGCTTTAAAGAACTTGTTGCTGATTTCCCCAACAAAGATAGCGTAGATATCAAGGAAGAAAACTGGGAAGACAACTACCGTTTTGCAATTGGTACGACTTATCAAATGACGCCAAAGCTGGCTCTACGTTCTGGTATCGCATATGACACTTCTGCTGTAAGCGAAGAGCATCGTACTGCGACGATTCCTGAAACAGACCGCACTTGGTTAAGTATTGGTGCGGGCTACCAATGGTCTGATCAATTAACTCTAGACGCAGGTTTCACTTACATTTTAGCGAAAGATGCAAAAATGCTTGAAGATGATGCAAGTTCAGAACCATTTGGTGGCACATTTGAAGGCGAAGTAACGGGTAGC
Organism: Vibrio sp. NC2; assembly: GCF_025195005.1. NCBI lineage: Bacteria > Pseudomonadati > Pseudomonadota > Gammaproteobacteria > Vibrionales > Vibrionaceae > Vibrio > Vibrio sp. NC2. Next base: position 190,175 of record NZ_JANVFC010000005.1, on the reverse strand, counting down.
ATTTGGTTAGTAGGTATTCAAGCTAACTACCGTTTCTAATCTGGTTGCTTAATCTAAAGTAGCAAATATAAAAAAAGGCTCGATGTTATTTTCAACATCGAGCCTTTCTTTTATCAGTTATTCAAAATCTTATATCTAGTAGTCTTCTAGGTATCCGTCAATGAAATCTTCTTCTTCAAGATCGACTTCTTCCGGTTCGATTTCGGCTTTAAAGTCACGACGTTGAATGTAAACTTCACGAGTCAGAGCATATGGATCTGGCGAGTCATCCAACAAAGCTTCTTGAGAAACTAACTGAGCTCGAGTCTCCATACCTTCAAATGCCCACTTTCCGAGGCTCGCCCAGAAGTTCAACAGAGCTAAAGGCACATATAAACTATCCACTTGCTCCGTCACTTCACGAGTCGTAATAGGACCATAACCCGGCACCATAAAGTACGGCCCATTCCCTACCCCATAATGACCAATCGCATCAGAAAACGACTTGTCGTCATATTTGGTGATACCCGCTTCACTGGCAATATCGATTAGACCCAACAGACCAAAAGTTGAGTTAATCCAAAAACGGTTGAAATGGTCGAGTGCTTTCTCGCCATTACCCATGAATATGTTGTTCACCATGCTTGCAGGTTCGTCTAAGTTGGCTAAAAAATTTGAGATACCAGAGCGAACTGGAACAGGGGTGTAGCCAACATAAGCGAGTGAAATAGGACGAACTAAATAAGGATCAAGATATTCGTAGTTGATATCCCACATCGCTCGGTTGAACCCTTCGAAAGGGTCATTCGGGTGGGACTCTTCGACGTATTCAGAGGTTTCGAGGTTATTATCGTTCGTGCTTTCATCTGGCGCGCTAGAACAGCCCACCGTTAAGCTTGCGATAAAAAGTAAACTCGAGAGTCTTAAAACACTGACAGACATATCACCTTTTCCATAAGGAATAATAAAAAAAGGCCAGCAATCGCTGGCCTCAATTGTTTGCGTAAGTCTATACCGTTTATTGCAAAATCGGAATAGCTAACACCTATGCAAAATGATGATTAATATTGCTTATTGATATTAATGGTCACTGGAGCGCCCAGTTCAACCACTTCACTTTCACCGTACCAATCACCATCGCGAGTTGAAACGTTACCATCTGTATCAAGCCTAGCTCTAACCATCAGAGTTTCAAGGCTAGACAACTTCGAGCCTTCCATCATGCTGTTACCATCATCGAGAACAACAGTGCGTGGGAAAGAACCCAATGGGTAACGGGCTGCAGCGACCGGCATTGGCGAACCATCAGCTCTATGTACCGAAACAACCAGCACAGACTTAGGATCAGCGTTCACATCGCCAGACAGCTCAAGTGTTACTGCAACGCTCTTACCTTGGTCAACACCCATGGTGTCGCCCATTTTCTTCTGAGCACTTTCAATACTGCGTGACAACATCTCGTAGCGACTGTCTTGTGGACCAATCATCTGTTGCATGATGCTCCAGTACTTGACAGCACCCGGGTAATCTTGACGTTCAAAAGAATCAAACGCTAGCAGTGAGAACACTCGAAGGTCGACATAATCGTTTTGGATCAAACGGCTCAAAATCAAACGCGCTTGGTTTTGATCGGCTTCATCAGGTGAAAGCATCAATGCTTGAGCAAAACCTAGCTGAACATCTTCATTCTTAGGCTCAAGTTTGTAAGCTCTTTCCATAGAATCTTTCGCAGTTTCTGCGTCACGGTTTGCTAATGCAATACGACCAAGCAGTAACCAACCAGTTGAATCTTTTGGTTGATAGTGAAGACGAGTACGAAGCGCTAGAGTCAAATCTTCAAGTTCATCATCGGTAAGCGTTCCACCTTCTGATGACATTAACTTTTTAGACAACTCAGGAAGGTTTGAACTCACTTCTTGCCAGTGTTGAACTTTATCTAATGCACCAAACTGAAAGTACATACCATAAGTCACAACCAGAACCAGGATCACTGACGGTACAACGACACCCAGCGTAGATATTTGTGTTCTCTTGATTTTTTCTTGCGTTGGAACGTCATCAAGTAGTGACTGTTTTAAGTCAGCGATCAGTTCTTGCTGGTTATCAACAAGGCCTTCTTCAGCTTCTACTTCTAATTCAACTAAGCGATCTTTATAGAAGGCTTTATTCAACTCATCGCGAAGCACGTCATCGTTGTTTTCTTTCTTGTTCAAAAAAGGCAGAACAATCAATAAAATCGCGGCTAGCGAAAGGACAATTGTAGAAATCCAAAATAGAGTCATTACTGTTTATCTCCGTCGTTCTCTTCGTCGAGTAACGCTTTTAAACGTGCTTCTTTGTCTGCATCCCAGTCTTTATTGGACTCTACTGCTTTCGATTTTGACTTTCTGCTTCGTAAAACAATCAAACCAAAACCTAATACAACAACCGAAAACGGGCCAACCCAAAGGATCGATGTCGCTAAGGTCAGTGGCGGGTTGTACGTTACAAAGTTACCGTAACGAGCAATCATATAATCAATAATTTCTTGCTCAGACTTGCCTTCTTTTGTCATCTCATACACTTTTTGACGCAAGTCGACCGCAAGTTCCGCGTTCGAATCACCAATCGTGTTGTTCTGACATTTTGGGCAACGAAGCGTATTGCTCAAATCTTTAAATTGTTGCTCTTGATCAACCGTATCAAACTCATGAAATTCGATAGGCGCAGCCGTTACCGACGCAGAGATAGCGAAGGTGGCAAACATTGCTACAAGTGTTTGTTTAATCATTTCGCCTCCTCCAATAACTCTTGGTACATCGGCTGAAGCGTCGATGCCCAGTTAGTCGGGTTCACGTCACCAACATGGCGGTAACGAACCACGCCGCTGGCATCAATGAGGAAGGTCTCAGGAGCGCCATATACGCCAAGGTCAAGACCTAACATACCGTTACCATCGAACAAGCTGATTAAGTACGGGTTGCCCAGTTCTTTTAACCAACCAACCGCTTTATTACGATCATCTTTGTAGTTAAGACCAATAATCTTAACGCCTTGATCCGCTAACTTATTCAGGTAAGAGTGCTCTGCATAACAAGTAGGACACCAAGTCGCCCACACATTAAGAAGCAGAGGCTCACCTTTAAAGATAGCTTGATCATGAAACTTACCCGGCTGTTCCAAATCCTCTAGGCCAAACTCAGGAACCTGCTTACCAATCAATACGGATTCAAGTTTAGTCGGGTCATCACCCGACTGGTTACGCATCAATTGAGTTGCAAAGATTCCAGCTAGAACCATGAACGCAATCAATGGAATGAATAAAATCTTCTTGTTCATTCGAATTAAGCCTCCTGCTCTTGAGCCGACTTTTTCGTTGGCTTACGGAAACGGTAACGACGGTCACTGATAGCAATCACACCACCAATCGACATGATCAAAGAACCCGCCCAGATCCAACGTACAAATGGTTTGTAGTAGATACGTACAGCCCAAGATTTGTTGTCGTCTAAACGCTCACCCATTGCGATATAAAGGTCGCGCGTTACGCCACGATCAATCGCCGCTTCAGTCATCATAGACTTAGCTGTAGTGTAGAAACGTTTTTCAGCGTGAAGCGTGTTGATGTATTTGCCTTCTTTGGTAATTTCAAAGTCAGCAATGTAACCATCATAGTTAGGGCCATCTTTGTCACGAACCCCTGTAAACAGGAAGCTGTATTCTTCAAGTTGGTAGCTTTCGCCTGGCGCTAAACGCACATCACGTTCGATGCTGTAGTTTTGCACCATCGCGATACCGATCACTGTTACGGCTAAACCCATGTGACCACAGATCATTGCCCAATGGCTACGAGGTAGCTTAGTTAAGCCTTTCATGAAGGTATGACGGTGTGTTGCACGCTCATGCAGCTCAAAGCCGTGCATGAAGAAGATCCAGAACGCCATCACCCAACCAGCAAAAGCAGTACCACTGAAGCGGTCAGCTAGCATGGTCACCATTAGCGCACTTAAACCTAGCGAGAAGATACCCGAAACTAACATTGGCTTAATAAGCTTAGACAGGTTGTCACGTTTCCAACGGATCAGTGGACCGATACCCAATAGGAACGAAAACGGGATCATTAACCAGAAGAACAACATATCAAAGAATGGTGCACCGATTGAAACCGAGCCCAAACCTAACTGCTTATGAACTAATGGCAGTAGCGTACCGACTAACACAACGACAAGCGCAGCAATCAATAAGATATTGTTGCCGAGTAGTGCGTTTTCACGAGAAACCAAATCAAAGTTACCACGGACACGAACCGATGCGCCTTTAACAGCAAACAACAGCAGTGAGCCACCGATAACGAATACTAGGAAACCTAAAATAAACATACCACGAGCAGGATCTGACGCGAATGCGTGAACCGATACCAAGATACCCGAACGAACTAAGAATGTACCTAGTAAGCTTAAAGAGAATGCAGAGATAGCCAGTAATACTGTCCAGGCTTTAAATGTGCCACGCTTTTCTGTTACCGCAAGCGAGTGCATCAGCGCTGTACCAGCCAACCAAGGCATGAATGAAGCGTTTTCTACTGGATCCCAGAACCACCAGCCACCCCAGCCAAGTTCGTAGTAAGCCCACCATGAACCAAGTGCGATACCTACCGTTAGGAATAACCAAGCAGCGATTGTCCAAGGACGAGACCAACGAGCCCAAGCCGTATCTAGACGACCGCTCATTAGAGAAGCAATAGCGAAAGAGAACGCAACCGAGAAACCTACATAACCCATGTAAAGCATAGGCGGGTGAATAATCAAACCCGGGTCTTGCAGTAATGGGTTCAAGTCACGGCCATCGACAGGAAAGTAAGGCAGTGTACGTAAGAACGGGTTAGACGTTACGATAATGAACAGCAAGAAGCCGACAGTAATCAAGCCCATGATAGCCAGTACGCGAGCCACAGACTCTTGTGGCATACCACGGCTAAACGTCGCTACTGCAACCGTCCAACCCGCTTGGATAAGAACCCAAAGCAGTAATGAACCTTCATGAGCACCCCAAACCGCTGTGATTCGGTAGTACCAAGGAAGTTGGCTATTCGAGTTACTTGCTACGTATTGAACCGTAAAATCATTGGTGTAGAACGCGTAGCACAAGATAAAAAACGAAATCGCTAGGAATCCGAACATACCCCATGATAGCGGTCGCGCACTATTCATTAATAATGTGTTATTTCGAGCTGCCCCATACAGCGGGAGCACACTCAATAGCAATCCCAGCCCTAAGGACAGGATCATGGCAAAGTGGCCGATCTCGGCTATCATTGAGCACTTCCTTCTTTTTGTTCTGTCGAGTACTGCATTGGCTCATGGGTTTTCTTCATTGCTTCAGCAACTTCAGAAGGCATGTACTCTTCATCGTGTTTCGCTAAGACTTCGAAAGCTTCAATTGTTGTCGCATCTTTCAGAACGCCTTGAGCAACAATACCTTGCCCTTCACGGAAAAGATCAGGAAGAATGCCATCGTATAAAATCGTTACTTTAGGACCAACATCTTTCAAGTCAAAACTTACACGTAGTGATTCGTTGTCACGGCTTACAGAACCGACTACAACCATGCCACCAATACGCAGACGTTGGCCAACTTCAGGTTTCTTGCCGTCTTTGCCGTTAACAAGCTCAGTTGGCGTGTAGAACAGATCCATGTTCTGGTTAAGCGCATAAACCATTAATCCAACAGTTGCACTGATACCAAAAAAGATCGCTAAGACAATGCCCAGCCTCTTTTTACGTCTTGGGTTCATAGAGTGTTCTCCATATTTTTTGCTGCATCGATACGAGCTTGACGATCAATCTTAGCTTGTACTTCATTTAGTAATTGCTTACCACGACGAACGCTTAAGACCAGTAAAATGATCATCGCGAGGAATGTGATTCCAAATGCACTCCATACATATGAGGCGTAGCCACCCATGGCAAAGAAATCACTCAGAGATTCAAAATACATAATTACCTACCCTACTACGCTTTATCAGCCGCGAGTTTACGAACCCACGGACGGTGACTTTCTTTACTGATGATTTCGTTTCTAAAACGAACCATAGTCACAGCACCAAAGAAAAAGGCGAAGCCGAAGATGTTGAGAAGAAGCGGCCATAGCATGTCACTTGAAATAGAAGGCTGATCGAACTTAGTAATCGTCGCGCCTTGGTGAAGTGTATTCCACCACTCTACTGAAAAGTGAATGATAGGTAGGTTGATGACACCAACGATCGCCAAAATACCTGCTGCTTTCGCTGCGGTTTTTTGGTCGTCAAACGCGTGGTGTAGTGCAATCACACCCAAGTATAGGAATAGAAGAATCAGCTCTGAGGTCAAACGTGCATCCCAAACCCACCAAGCACCCCACATTGGTTTACCCCAAACAGCACCAGTTAGCAGCGCTATGAAGGTAAAAACAGCACCAATAGGCGCCATAGCCAATGCAGCCATGTCTGATAATCTCACCTGCCATACCAAGCCGATAAATGCAGCAATTGCCATCGACATGTAGACGCCCATCGACCAAATTGCAGACGGAACATGGATATAGATGATACGGAAGCTATCGCCTTGTTGGTAATCAGAAGGCGCAAATGCAAGCCCCCACACAGTACCTACTGATAGACACAATAGCGCTAGGATAGAGAACCATGGCAGAAGTTTACCAGCAAGCTGATAAGAGGTTTCTGCTTTGGCATAGGGATGGAGCCATTTCCACATGTTGTAATCTCACTCTTACTTCATATTGCTTACAGCTATCACAGCTATAATTATTATAATTTATTTGGCTTACTGTCTCTTTCAGTGACTCTATGAGTTTAAAAGCTTCAATTAGTTCACTCTGAACAAACAAAGTGGAAGTGAGCGCTTGGTTAGCTAGTTTTAATCAGATAATTAACTAGTTAACACTCACTCTCAGCGCTGCGCTTATGGCAAATGGGGTGAGCGTCATTGCGCCCATTAGCATTGCCCCTAACACAGCTAATTGTCCGTTATACGCAACGCCTAGTGCTGCCGCATCAATCGCTGATGTAGCAAATATAAGAATTGGGATATACAACGGCAAAATAAGCAGACTTAACAGCACACCGCCTTTTTGTAATCCAACCGTTAAAGCGACACCAATCGCACCAATGAAGCTTAATGCAGGCGTACCAACCAATAACGTTAAGACCACCGATAACCAAGTATCGAAATCCAAGGACAGCAGTACCGCTAACAACGGACTGATCAATATTAATGGTAACCCTGTCAATAACCAGTGCGCTATGACCTTGGACAATACTACCAACTGCAACGGGATGGGCATCAGCATCATCTGCTCGAGGGCGCCATCTTGAAAATCATCTCGGAATAATCGTTCGAGAGAGAGTAATGCAGAAAGTAAAGCAGCAACCCAAACAATGCCCGCTGCGATACGCGCAAGTAGGTTTGGCTCAGGGCCGATACTCAATGGGAAAAGGGTGATGACAATGATAAAAAACCACAGAGGGTTAAAGATATCGGCTTGGCGACGAAATGCGATCAACAGCTCACGTCGAATGATCGTTGTCATTGAAGAAATCATATTACTCACCCAACTTTATTTTTCTTAGTTTCGGGCTATCAGCAAACATATCTTGGTGTGTGGTTAATAACACAATTCCACCGTTGTCTGCATGCTGAGAAAAAAGAGACTCAAGAACTTTAACGCCCTGCTTATCAATGGCAGTCAGCGGTTCATCTAGAATCCACAACATTTGCTTACTTAACCACAGACGAGCCAATGCTACACGGCGCTGTTGGCCCGCCGAAAGTTGACCTGCAGGCACGTCTTCTCGTCCAGCAAGGCCGACTTGAGCCAATGCATTGTAAAGTTCTTCCTTACTCGTTCCACTGCTGTGAATCGATTGATAGAAGCTCAGGTTTTCATAGGCACTAAGCTCGCGTTTTACGCCAGTTTGGTGACCAAGAAAAAGCAAATTTTGGTGATACACATCTCGACTCGTTTCAATGGACTCACCATCCCAAGAGATAGTGCCTTCATCACGATCACCTAAGCCGGTGATAATCCTAAGGAGTGTCGTTTTCCCAGTACCGTTACGACCTTCAACTTGAACCAGCTCACCGGGTTTCAATTGAAAAGACAACGATTCAAATAGAACCCTGTCGTCACGAATAGCAGTTAAATTTGAGACTTCAAGCATAGGTAAATTTAGTCGAGTAATGAAAGGGCTATAGTAGCACACCAATATGGTGACAAAACAGGACTAGGCGTTTTCGATAGAACAAACTCCGTAAGAAACTGTTACCACCGCATCACAATTTACACATTTTCATCAACAAACAAGATACTGCCTTAGATACAAGCACTTATAAACATCGTTCTATATAGAGCTGTCAGGCATAAAAAAAGAAGCCGAAGCTTCTTTTAAGAGGAGTGCACGATAAACATCAATTACTCAATACGCAGCGAGCGCTCAATTTAACGACGTCGAGTTGGGTCTCTGCGCTTATGAGCTGCATCTGGTTTTTCATCGTACGATGAAGGGTTACTTCTTAGCGAAGGAATTTTTTCCTTACCCGCGAGCTTATTCTGCAGAGACATCATCAGCTCAGCTTCAGCTTTAGGTAATTCACACTCTTCGATCAGTTCGTTTATCCCTGCACCAAGCTGAACCATCTTCGTTGCACGCGTGTACAAGCGCCCATCGGTATCAACATGTTCCAGCTCTACAATGCGTTCATTCAAGTGCTTTATTAGATCTTGCTGTTCCGTCACTTTCTGACCAAGGCCAACCACGACAGAGCGGACCTCAAGCAATTGCTTGCTCGATTTTTGAAGCTCTTTGTCCAAGTTACGAACTTGCAGGCGTGACTGATCGAGCTGCTTTTGAATCGCACGTTTTACTTTGCTAATCAAAATCACGATGAATAACGTAAAAACCCCGACTCCGGCAATCAGAGCAACAGGGCTTAAAGGAAGCGCTTCAAACATTACAGGTGAGCCATCTCATCCCATTCGTCTTCGCTTAGTAGTTTGTTTAGATCTACTAAGATAAGCAGCTTGCCATCACGGTTACTTACACCTTGGATGAACTTGGCACTTTCATCAGTACCAACACTTGGAGTAGTGTCGATTTCAGAAGAACGTAGGTAAACCACTTCAGCAACGCTGTCTACTAGAATGCCAATGACTTGACGCTCAGATTCAATAACGATGATACGAGTGTTGTCTGTGATTTCACCTTGCATCAAACCAAAGCGAGAACGAGTGTCGATAACAGTAACAACGTTACCACGCAGGTTAATAATACCTAGAACGTAATCTGGAGCACCCGGTACTGGAGCAATTTCACTGTAGCGAAGTACTTCACGTACCTGCATAACATTAATGCCGTAAGTTTCTTCTTCTAGCTGGAATGTCACCCATTGAAGTACTTCATCATTGGTTGGGTCTTTTCTTACTTCAATTTCACTCATATGAGACATATTTAATCCTCTTGCCGTCGTTACCGACCACTATTATTAACTTGATGCGTTTATTGTTAGCCTAATGCTTATTACTAGCTTAATGCTTTTACATCTAGCCCTGCGTTTAGCATGGCGATCAATGCTTCAACATGAATCAAAGCACACATTTTTTCTTTTACCATACCAGCGAGCCATGGGCGTTTACCTGCCATTTCTCGCCAACGAACTTTATCTGTATTAAGAAGCTCGGTACCTTTAAGTTCAGTACCCGCAAGCCCCCATAAGCTTTCTCCAAGCATCACTATATATTGATAGTTTTCTTTGTATTCATCATTCGTTAGTTTCTCAGGCATCACCCACTTTGCGGTGTCGACCACATCTAACTGACTATCTCGATTTGTTTGCAAACCTAAATACCAAGCAGGCTTACCAATCAAATGGCTTAGCTCTTCAAGGCGATGAATACCACCAAGCTCATCAAGAGGAACAGCAAATGTTACCCCGTTGACGTCAAAATACAGTACCTGAAAATCTTCTGTTCGAGCCGTAGTTTCCCAAGAGGTAAACCGTTCAATACCGCCAGATTGAGTTTCAAGCTCAACCTCGGGCTCACTGACAGATTCAATTTCTGACTCTTCAGTGTGAGTTTCGTCTTGCAGAGCTTCAACGTGCGACTCTTCAGCTGTTGGTGATTCTTCAGCTATTGGCGACTCGGCTTGCTGCTCAATTGGTCGTTCAACAGGTCGATCAACAACCATTGATGAATCTGACTCTGGGAGGTTCCAATCTTGAATCTCAGGTTCTACAGAAAGCTGAACGGATTCCACCGCCGCATCAAACATTTGCATGTCTGCTTGCTGAGCGATTTTCTGCGTGTTCTGATCCATTAATTCATCAAGATTCAGTTCATCAACCACGTTCGTCGCTTCTAAGCGGCTCAGTAATTTTTGAACGTCTTCCAGATTGGGCACTTCAAATTCAGCTTCTCGTAACTCGGCATAAGTCGAGTAACTCGAATGTTTGGGCTCTGGCTCTGGCTCTGGCTCTGGCTCTGGCTCTGGCTCTGGCTCTGGCTCTGGCTCTGGCTCTGGCTCTGCAGATGATGACTCATCGCTGGTCTCGTCAACAAAAAATTCGTCAGAATCCAGCATTTCATCACCTAACAGCGCAGTAAAGTAATCATCAAGTGCTTGTTCACTTGATAAACTTGATCGCGCCATTGTTGATTCTTTATTCGCGCTCATTTATCGCCAGCCTTTCGAGATAAATAAGCAGCTGTTTGTAAGCAAATACACCACGACTACCCGATGCAAAATGAGATGCTGGTAAGCGCTTTAGGCTAGCATCTCGAAACTTAGTGTCTATCGGCACAGCGGATGTCCAAACTTGATTTGGATAATCTTCTTTTAGCTGAGTTAATGTTTGCAGTGATGCTTTAGTTCGCTTGTCGTACATCGTCGGGACAATCGTCACCTTAAACGGTGTTTTGCGAGACTTCTGCATGATAGCCAAAGTGCGAATCATGCGCTCTAAGCCTTTCATTGCCAAAAACTCAGTCTGTACCGGAATCAAAATACGGTCACTGGCAGCCAATGCGTTGACCATCATCACACCCAAGATCGGCGGACAATCGATAAGCACATAGTCATAGTCGTCTTTCAAAGCGGCTAAAGCACGCTTCAAGATCAACCCCATACCGCTTCGATTTCCCATCACACGGTCTAATGTTGCCAAAGACATGTGCGCGGGAATAATATCGATACCTTCGACTTCCGTTTGTAAAATCAAAGGTCTTACTGTCGGCGCGTTAAACTCACGCAACTGAAATAGATCAAACAGACTCGATTCCACCGTATCTGAGTCGTAACCCAGATAGGTGGTTAGTGATGCATGCGGGTCAGTATCAACCAACAGAACACGGTGCCCCTTCAACGCAAGTAAACCTGCTAGGGTCACGGTCGAGGTCGTTTTACCAACACCACCTTTTTGGTTTGCAACACTCCAAACAATCATTTCGATTTACCTAAGCTAACCCAACTTCAACCAAAATCCTTTCCGCAATGCGGTCTAGAGGGAGGTCTTCAGTAGAAATGCCAGCTTTTGCTACAGCTTGAGGCATACCATATACAACACAGCTATCTTCGTCTTGCGCCCAGATTGTCGAGCCCGCAGTTTTTAACATACGCGAACCTTCTCGACCATCAGCGCCCATACCGGTCAGTATCATAGACAAGACTTTGTCACCGTAGATCTTCGCTGCAGAGCCGAAGGTTACATCCACACAAGGTTTGTAATTCATTCGGTCGCCGCCATCGATAATTCTTAAGCGAGCAGATCCTGCACGGCCGTCAACCATCATCTGTTTACCACCAGGAGCAAGATAAGCCACTCCAGGTTTCAACACATCTCCGTCTTGTGCTTCGCGAACCTCAATCTTGCATAAGGTATTCAGTCGGCTAGCAAAAGCGGCGGTGAACGTTGCTGGCATATGCTGAACTAACACAATCGGATGTGGGTAGTGTGCAGGGATGCGCGTCAAAATTTTCTGTAGTGCAACAGGGCCACCCGTAGAAGTACCAATTGCAGTTAATTGATACTTTTTACCCGAAGCTCTGAATTTCGCCGTTGATGCAACCGCTGGTTTCACTGCTGAAGCTGCTGCTGAAATCGGTTGGCGCAATGGTGTTGAAGTTGTTGCCGGTGTAGCTGTAGCTCGTGGCGCAATCGGAGCACGGCGCATAAACGCACGCTTTGCTGCAATCTGAATCACACGTTGTTGAAGCAATGCGACAGCATCATCACGGTTACGTGCGATGTCTTCAAACTTCTTAGGTAGGAAGTCTAGAGCACCAGCGTCTAACGCATCTAACGTTGCTCTCGCACCATCATGCGTTAGCGATGAAAACATTAAAATAGGCGTTGGCGACGCAGCCATGATTTCACGAACGGCGGTGATGCCGTCCATGACAGGCATTTCGATGTCCATCGTGATTACGTCAGGTCTCAGCTGTTTCGCTTTCTCAACCGCTTCTTTACCGTTTACTGCTACATCAATGACTTCTAGGCGAGCCTCTGAGTTGATGATCTCGCTAACGCGACGACGAAAAAAACTCGAATCATCAACGACTAATACTTTAATCGCCATATTTATCCTTAAATTAAATTCTTGACGCAGCTGCGTACTGCTTCAACAAGTCCGGCACATCTAGAATCAATGCAATGTGTCCATCACTTGTAATTGTCGCGCCTGCCATTCCTGGCGTGCCCTGTAGTAGTTTATCAAGTGGTTTGATAACAACTTCTTCTTGGCCAATAAGCGTATCAACAACAAAACCAACACGTTGGCTACCAAGTTGTACGATAACAACATGGCCGTGTCCTTTACGCAATTCCACAATACCCGCTTTAGGTGCCAGCCAGTTTTGCAAGTAGAACAACGGAATAGACTTATCGCGAACGATAATCGTCAGCTGGCCATCAACCACGTTTGTACGGCTTAAATCTAGGTGGAAGATCTCGTTTACAGAAGCCAGTGGCAATGCAAATGGATGTCCGGCAACACCGACCATCAAGGTTGGTAGAATCGCCAGCGTCAATGGAACCTTGATCGTGATCTTGGTGCCTTGTCCCATCTCTGAATCAATATCAATCGAGCCATTCAGTGTGTTGATCGCTGTTTTCACAACGTCCATACCTACACCACGACCAGAGATATCCGAGATCTGCTCCTTGCTTGAAAAGCCAGGGGCAAAAATAAGATTGAAACACTCTTTGTTTGATAAGCGAGACGCTGCATCTTCATCCATCAGACCGCGTTTAACCGCAATAGCACGAAGCTTATCAGGATCCATACCACCACCGTCATCAACGATAGCCAGTTCAATATGGTCACCTTCTTGCGAGGCAGATAGAATCACTTTACCCGTTTGTGATTTGCCAGCCGCAATACGGGCTTCAGGCATTTCAATACCGTGATCCACAGAGTTTCTCACTAAGTGAATCAGTGGATCGGCAAGTGCTTCAACTAAATTCTTATCAAGATCCGTTTCTTCCCCGCGCATTTCAAGAACAATGTCTTTCTTCAAACTACGAGCAAGGTCGCGGACAACTCGTGGGAAACGACCAAAAACTTTCTTGATCGGCTGCATACGAGTCTTCATTACCGCACCTTGGAGGTCTGCGGTAACAACATCTAAATTCGAGACAGCTTTTGCCATCTCTTCATCGTTACTGTTTAAGCCAAGGCTTACAAGTCGATTACGAACCAACACCAGCTCACCCACCATATTCATGATGGTATCCAGTGTTGACGTGTCGACACGAACTGTAGCGTCGGCTTGTTGTTTCTTCGCTGGCGCTTTAACTTCAGCTTTCGCTGGTGCTTCTTTAACAGCGACCGGTGCAGATGGCTTAGGTGCTGCTTGTGGAGCCGGCACTGGAGCAATAGGCTTCGCTGCAGCAGGTTTAGTTGCTGCATCTAGCTCTTCAATAGTTGGTCCATTACCTGAACCATGTAACTGGTCTAGTAGCTTCTCAAACTCTTCGTCGCTCATCAGGTCATCACCTTCAGACATCGCCGAAACGGGTGCGGAAGAAGGCGCTGGCGGAGGAGGAGGCGCTGAACCTACTGCCGTCGGGCTCTTGCCCGCGCCATGCAGTTCATCTAATAACTTTTCGAATTCGTCATCCGTAATATCACCGCTCTCAGCAACCGGCTGAGGAGCGACAGGAGCTGGCGGCGGTGTTGGTACAGAAGAAGCTGTTGGTGAACCACCTTTACCATGAAGCTCATCAAGCAGACGCTCAAACTCATCTTCAGAGATATCATCCACTGAAGATGCACTAATGCTTGCGCTTTCGACGATCGGTTCAGCAGGCGCTTCAAAAACGGGGTCAGCGATTACTGGTACTGGGGCTTCTACTGGAGCAGCTTCATCGGTCGACTGTGGTTTACAGAGGCGGTGAAGTTCATCCAATAAAGCTTGATCAGCTGGCACTAAAGGTTCCTGATCTTGCACGGCTTGAAACTGTACATTAACTGTATCTAGAGCCTGCAGCATGGTATCCATCAAACCTGATGTTACGCTGCGCTGGCCGTTTCGTAGAATGTCGAACACATTCTCAGCACCATGACAAGTATCCACCAGCTCAGTCAATGCTAGGAAACCAGCACCACCTTTTACTGTATGGAAACCACGGAAAATAGCATTTAATAGGTCTTTGTCGTCAGGGTTATTCTCAAGCTCTACCAGTTGTTCTGATAGGAGTTCAAGGATCTCTCCTGCTTCGACTAAAAAGTCCTGAAGAATATCTTCGTCTAAATCGTAGCTCATACGTTACCTTTAAAATCCAAGACTGGATAACAAATCGTCGACTTCATCTTGAGATGCAACAGCATCTTCACGCTCTTCTGGGTTCAGAATTGGACCTTCAGGCGCAATAGATGCTTTCTTCTCTGACTCTGGAGTTGGCTCTGTTTGATTCGCACCGAATACGGTGAGAATCTCGACCAAACGTCCTTCAACCTCATTCACCAAGGTAATAACTTTGCTAATTATCTGCCCAGTTAAATCTTGGAAATCCTGAGCCATCAAGATTTCAGTCAATTGTCCACGTAGTTCAGTACTATCGCCTTCTACTTGGACAAGCAATCCATCAATGCGGTGACATAAAGCTTTAAATTGTGCCAGCTCAATGCGGCCATGCATCAGTTCATTCCATTGAGGCCTTACTTGAAGTAAACACTCGTGTAGGTTGTCTGCAATTGGCATACAACGATCGACAGCGTCCATCGTCTTATTTGCCGCAACTTCCGTTTTATCAATGACATATTGAAGGCGATCCCTTGCGTCAGGGATTTCATCATTTGCGATAACGCTAATGCGCTCATCGAAATTGAATTGAGTCAAAGAGTCATGGAGGTCGCGAGTCAAACTTCCTATTTCTTGAAGCATTGGATTGTCTTGAAGACTAAAATTGTCTTCATAAATGCTTCTAACAAGAGAATCAGCATCTTGCTGCTTATCGTTCTCAAGCAGCTCTACTAATTTTTTTGCTTGTTCTAATGAAATCATCCTGAGTTCGGCCTTACTCCGCATACTTTGTGCGCTTAGGCTATCGAGATAAACAGAGATCTTATCGGTCAGTGTTTGCCTAGAAGTGCCTAAAACTTATTGATGCTTATAAGCGATCAAAAATCTTATCAAGTTTCTCTTTCAGCGTTGCAGCAGTGAAAGGCTTCACAATGTAACCATTAACACCCGCTTGCGCTGCTTCGATGATCTGCTCACGCTTCGCTTCCGCAGTGATCATAAGCACTGGAAGGTGCTTAAGTTCTGCATCTGCGCGAATGTGTTTAAGCAGGTCAATACCTTGCATGCCTGGCATGTTCCAGTCAGTTACCACGAAATCAAATTCGCCTTTTTTCAGCATAGGTAACGCGGTTAAGCCATCGTCTGCTTCTTGAGTGTTGTTGAAACCTAAATCGCGAAGTAGGTTTTTAACAATTCGGCGCATCGTTGAAAAATCATCAACAATGAGAATTTTCATGTTTTTGTTCAAATTAGCCTCCACTGAATAGAATCAGTGTTGTTAGTCGTTCTGTGTCCAAGCACTTAACTTAGTGCGTAAACGCTGCATAGATTGGCTCAGTATTTGGCTGACACGAGATTCGCTGACACCTAGTACTTCCCCAATCTCTTTTAAATTGAGTTCTTCGTCGTAATAAAGCGAAAGCACGAGGCCTTCCCTTTCCGGAAGTTGTTTTATCGAATCGATCAAAGCTTGACGAAATGACTCATCAGCAACCCCTTGAAAAGGCGTGTTATCTTGAGAGTCTTCATTCGGAGATATTACATCATCTGAGACGCCTAAATCTTCGATCCCGACAAGTCTTGAGCAATTAATATCAGTTAAAGCGTTGTGGTACTGGTCTAAACTCAGCCCCATGTGCTTTGCCACTTCGGCATCACTTGGGTCGCGATTGAGGGTACCCTCTAATTCCGCGATTGCACTGCTGATTTCTCGATTGTTTTTATGAACCGATCTCGGCACCCAGTCACCACGGCGAATGTCATCCAACATAGCTCCGCGAATCCGAATACCTGCGTACGTCTCAAAGCTTGCGCCTTTGGTACCATCATAGTTTTGTTGCGCTTCAATCAAGCCAATCATGCCAGCTTGAATTAAGTCATCAACCAAGACATTAGGCGGTAATCGCCCCAACAAGTGATGAGCGATACGTTTAACCAACACAGAATACTTCTCAAAAAAAGCCTGTTGGCTATTGTGATTAGCATGTTGATCGTAAGTAAGCGCTTTATTCACCAAATGGTTCCTCTATAAATTCAGTACGATTCAGCAGCCTTTCAACAAAGAACTCCAAGTGTCCACTTGGCGTTTTTGGTATTGGCCAGGTCAATGCTTTATTAGCCAAAGAACTGATTGCCAATGCAGCTGGAGAGCGAGGGTACGCATCTACTACGATTTTCTGTCTCTTGACTGATTGACGTACTTTATCATCTAAAGGAATACATGCTACGAGTTCGAGGCTCACATTCAAGAAGCGCTCTGTGACCAAAGTCAACTTTGCAAATAATTCTCGGCCTTCGCGGTAGCTTCTGACCATATTTGCAACAATTTTGAATCGCTGAACTTGGTGCTCTCGGCTCAAAAGCTTGATCAGTGCATATGCATCTGTGATTGAGGTAGGCTCATCACATACCACAACAACCACGTCTTGCGCCGCTCTTGAGAAGCTAATTACCATGTCTGAAATACCCGCAGCGGTATCAACCAACAAGATATCCATCTCGTCTTCAAGCGAACCAAATGCACGAATCAGCCCAGCGTGTTGAGCGTGTGAAAGTTCAGTCATGCTTTGCGTACCAGATGTCGCTGGAATAATTCTAATTCCGTGCGGCCCTTCGACAATCGCATCCTTAAGTTCACATTCGCCAGCCAACACATGACCCAGGTTTCGTTTAGAACGAATGCCCAGCATGATGTCTACGTTAGCCAGCCCTAAGTCGGCGTCCAGTACCATGACTTTCTTGCCTTGGCGAGCCATACAAATAGCCATACCTAACGTCACATTCGATTTACCGACGCCTCCCTTACCACCGGTTACAGCGATAACTTTTGTGAGTGAAGGCTTGGTTAAGCGACGGAGGCCGCTAGCTTGATCGTGTATCATATTCTCATTCATATTTATCCGCCGCCTAGAGCCCTTCAGAATCGCTATTCCAGTAATGAGGTTCATTCTCTGTAGATTTTTCTAATAACTCATTAGCCTTAGCAATCATATACTTTGGCTGAGCTATGACGATATCTTCAGGAACTCGTTGACCATTTGCTATATAAGCAACTGGTAATGCATTTTGTATTACCACACTGATGAACTCACCCAAGCTAAGGGATTCATCCAGCTTAGTCAGGATACATCCCGACAACGGGATTCTTCTAAAGTGTTCAATGGTTTCTTGTAGTACTTTGCGCTGTGCGGTTGCAGGCAACACAAGGTAACTATTGATAACGGAACCACTCTCTTGCATCAATGTGTCTAACTGCTCGGATAGGCGAACATCTCGTTGTCCCATGCCTGCAGTATCGACCAGAATCAGGCGACGATTACGTAACTGATATATTACATCGGCCAATTCACTAGAATCTTTAGCAACTCTTACAGGACAACCCATAATTCGACCATAAATCGATAACTGCTCATGTGCACCTATACGATATGTATCCGTTGTCACTAGTGCGACGTTGTCGGCGCCATATTCCATGGCTGCGCGTGCAGCTAACTTAGCAACCGTCGTTGTTTTACCTACGCCAGTCGGGCCCAATAAGGCCACAATACCACCGCGTTTTAAAATATCTTTTTGCGTGACAGAGATTTGGTCAGCAACCAGAGCTAACAAGGCCTTCCATGCACGAGCAGGCTTGGTATCTTCAGGAATGTAACAGGCCATTTGATCGGCAAGTTCGGCAGATACACCCATACGCTCAAGGCGTTTGATAAGCATTGCTCTGAGCGGTTCACGACGCTCAACTTCTTGCCACATTAGCCCTGATACTTGATGCTCTAATAGACGACGAATTGAGGTCATCTCTTCACGCATCGTCTCCATTTCTGCATCTGAACCTTTCGATTGAGGGTTTTCACGACCACGATCATAACGGGTAGGATCCAAACGAGGTGCTGGACGCTCTACTCTGCGGTCTTCGGCAATCAATTTAGATAAGCCTGTTTCACGAGCAAATGCTGAATCGAGGCTCCCGTGAGATTGCTGGTTACCAGAAGACTGTTGGTTGCCAAGAGACGGCTGGTTGCCGAGAGACTGACGATTACTATGTGGCTGATGATTACTATGCGGCTTATGACCCGTGCTGGATTGGCGATTTAGCAATGCTGACAACGAGTCTTCGTTTTCAGCACGGTGTTGTGGCTCATCATCGGCACCATGACTGTATTGCTTTAGCATATTCGCAAAGCGTTTGGTCATTGAGCGTCCACCTTCAGCATTCGTCTGTAAGCTAACCTTGTCATCGTCTAATTGACGACGCCCTGCCGGTGCTGCGGGCGCGGCCATTTGCGTATATTGGCTTTGCGCAGGCTGCTGAGGTTTATTTAATCTCTGGCTCGCTGTCGACGGGCTAGATTCGCCATCAATAGCGGCAACAATTTCCACGCCACCTGCGACCTTTTTGTTAGACATGATCACCGCTTCTGAGCCAAGTTCTTCTTTAACTTGGAGCAGTGCGGTTCGCATATCTTTTGCAAAAAATCGTTTAATTTTCAATTCGATCGTCCGTTCTAATTAGGCGGCTTAATTACCAACAGCTTGTACTATACGTATCTGCTTTTCGTCCGGTATCTCTTGGTAAGATAACACTCTCAAGCTTGGGATCGTGTTCTTCACGAACTTAGCCAGAGTTGAACGCAATACACCAGAGGTCAGTAGCACTGCTGGCTCACCTTTCAGCTCTTGCTCTTGTGTGGCATGGCTGAGTGAGGTCTGTAAACGTTCGGCTAAACCAGGTTCAATACCAGCAGATTCTCCGCCGGATGCCTGCATGGTTTGATGCAAGATTTGTTCCAGCTCTGGGATCAAGGTTATCACGGGCAACTCTGGCTCTATACCATTGATTTCTTGAACAATTAGTCGTTTCAAAGAGATACGAACAGCCGCCGTAAGTATGTCAGGTTCTTGACTCTTACTTGAGTACTCCGACAAAGTTTGGACTATTGTTCGAATATCACGAATTGGAATGGCTTCATTCAATAGGTTCTGTAGCACTTTCACAACGACGCCAAGCTGTAACTGGTCCGGTACAAAGCCTTCCACCAGCTTAGGCGTTGAACGGCTAAGCATCTCAAGTAAGTTCTGAACTTCTTCGTGACCAATCAGTTGTGATGCGTTATTCGTTAGCTGCTGACTGAGGTGAGTGGCCAACACGGTTGATGAATCAACAACCGTGTAACCTAAGGCTTGCGCATGTTCACGCTGCTCTTCACGAATCCACACGGCTTCTAGACCAAAGGCAGGGTCAATCGTCGGCTCACCATCGATCATTCCATACACTTGGCCTGGGTTAATAGCTAATTCCATATCCGGCTTAATCTCAGCCTCACCAACCGCAACCCCCATTAAGGTGAGTCGGTAACTGTTTGGCGTCAATTCTAGGTTATCGCGGATGTGTACTGCTGGGATCAAGAAACCAAAATCTTGAGACAGCTTCTTACGCACCCCTTTAACGCGTTCAAGCAATTCGCCACCTTGGTCTCTGTCAACTAGAGGTATCAAGCGGTAGCCAACTTCTAAGCCAATAATATCAACAGGCTGAACATCATCCCACGAAAGTTCTTTCTGAGAACCCGTCTCCCCACTCGCTTCAACCGTAGCTGGAAGGTTGGGTTGTTCAGCTTTTTTCTTGTTCTTTTTATCAATGTAATAGGCACCTGCACCTGCAACGACAGCAAGGCTCAAGAACGAGAAATGAGGCATACCCGGCACAATACCCATGATGCCAAGGATAGCGGCGGTGATCATCAAGGATTTAGGATTGTCGAACAGTTGGAAGAAGAGCTGTTGCCCCATATCTTCATCAGTATTTTGACGCGTTACCATCATCGCAGCAGCGATAGAAAGCAGTAGAGACGGAATTTGAGCAACCAGACCATCACCGATAGTCAGTAGCGTGTAGATTTCGATCGCTTCACCAAAACCAAGGTCAAACTGAACCATACCAATACTCAAGCCACCAATAATGTTGATGAACAAGATCAAGATACCAGCGATCGCATCACCTTTAACAAACTTAGATGCACCGTCCATTGAACCGTAGAAATCGGCTTCTTTGGTCACTTCAAAACGTCGAGTACGAGCCTGATCTTGGTCGATCAAACCTGCATTTAAATCGGCATCGATTGCCATCTGCTTACCCGGTAAAGCATCAAGGGTAAAACGTGCACTTACTTCCGAGATACGACCCGCACCTTTGGTGACAACCATGAAGTTGATGATCATCAGGATCAAGAACACCACCAAACCAACCGCATAGTTACCACCGATAACCACGTTACCAAAGGCTTCAATAACGTTACCGGCAGCGTCACCACCCTCATGGCCATGGAGCAATACTACACGTGTCGAAGCAACGTTCAAGGCCAAGCGGAGCAGAGTCGCAATCAGGAGTACGGTCGGGAATGCAGCGAAGTCTAAAGGCCGACGGGTATAAACCGAAACCAATAGCACAACCATAGACAGTGCAATGTTGAAGGTGAAGAACATATCCAACAAGAAAGCTGGAATGGGCAACACCACCATAGCAAGCGTTGCAAGCACCATAACAGGCGCGCCAATCGCAGGCATGGCACGGTTAGGAATTTTAGGTAGCTTGTCCGCAAAAGGCAGGGTGAATTTCATAAATCTAGGCAGTTTCGCTATGTTGTAGCTATCTCACTAAGCAGATTGAGGCCTAGGTCTAAGCTATGTTGCTATGGGCTAATATGTTCGGAATTGATATAGCAAACACTGTACCAACATCTCACGTCAAATTATCGCCATCACCTCGGAAACAAGAGGTGTAGCTAAGTTGCTATTATCAGGGTTCATCAAGCTGAGCTCAAGCAATTGATCTAATGTCGTAAATCAGGTGGGATCGGCATATTAGAATCTTGCAGTTTTGGCCTCTCTCCACCTTTTTTTCGGTATTGCTTAAGTTGGAAAACATATGCAAGCACTTGTGCAACTGCCGCAAACAGACCGTCAGGAATTTGTTGTTCGAGCTCTGTGGTGTGATAAAGCGCCCTAGCCAATGGCGGTGCTGGAATAATATAGATGTCATTTTCTCGTGCGATTTCACGGATCTTCATCGCCATGTGATCGACACCTTTAGCAACCACAATTGGTGCCTTATCTTGATTCTGCTTATAGCGCAGCGCCACTGAAAAGTGCTCAGGGTTGGTCACAATCACATCCGCTTGAGGAACGTCAGCCATCATTCGACGTTGAGCGGCTTCTCGTTGCAGCATACGAATACGACCTTTCACTTCGGGCTTACCCTCAGTGTCTTTGAATTCGTCTTTGACTTCTTGCTTGGTCATCTTCAGCTGATCAGCGTGTTGCCAGATCTGGAATGGGATATCAATGGCGACCACGATGAGTAGAGAACAACTGATCAATAGGATAAAGTTGAGCAAAATATCTAAGGCATGGAATATATTCTGTGGATACACATCCATACTCAACTGCATCAAGTCATGTTGAGAAGCTTGAATCAGGTAAATGGCCATGCCCGATACCAAAGCCACTTTCAAGATAGATTTCAGCAGTTCAACCCAGCTTTGTAAGCCAAACATACGCTTGATACCACTCAAAGGGTTGAGCTTAGATGCTTTTGGCATAGCCGCTTGCATTGAGAAATTGACCCCACCAACACCCGCAGCGCCAATCACAGCAGCAACGAACAAAGTGATGAGAATCAAGAACAGTGGAAACAACAAGTTTACTAATGCGCCACCCGCTATTTCCAGTAGCTTGTTAGTATCAAAAATCTCGTCACGACTGAGTGAAAACAGGCGTTGCATGGCCTCGAACAAAGCCTTCGCCATCGATTCGCCAAACCACATTAAAGAAATCGCACCGACTATCAATACCGATGCTGACGCCAGCTCTTTTGACCTTGCAACCTGCCCTTTCTCTTTGGCCTGTTGCAAGCGTTTGGGCGTGGCGTCTTCTGTGCGTTCTTGACCGTCTGACTCTGCCATTTCAGTCTCCTAGCAATCTAACCGGATTAGACGACATATCTGTTGCTCGCCTTGTATCCAAAATAGCTCATAGTGGCTAAACAATCCGCCAAGGATGTACCAACAAAGTAACAGACCCACGAGTAGCGCAAATGCAAAACCCAAAGAAAATATGTTTAGCTGAGGTGCCGCACGTGTCATTACACCAAATGAAAGGTTAATCGTCAGCAGCGCAATAATACCCGATAACGACATCGCTAATGCTGTTTTGAACATGATGCCAAGCCACAATGCCAGCTCTCTGAAATCGACGGCGGTTAAAGACCCACTGCCAATCGGCAAGGTTTTAAAACTAAACACCACCAGTTGCAACATTTTCAAGTGACCATCGGTCGCCAAGAAAAACATGGTCGCCAACAGCATGAACAGTTGGCCAAGTACTGGCGTATTTTGACCGTTAGCTGGGTCAACCATAGAGGCAAAACCCAAACTCGATTGCATACCTAAAATCTGACCGAGCATAACAAAAGTTTGAATCAAAAACTGCGTAACAAACCCCATGGCGACACCAATCACGATTTGTTCAAATACAGTCAAGAATCCTTGGAAGGACAGCAGCTCAATCTCTTTAGGAACAGCAGGGATTGCGGGCATCACAGCAAAGGTGATCGCCAAACCTAAATACAGACGGATACGCGGCGACACAAAGCGTGCCCCTGTTACCGTCATTACCATCAGCATGGCTGAGATGCGAGTGTATGGCCAAAAATAATTGGCTAACCACTCTAGTACAAGGCTCGTTGGGTATTCCATATAGGTTTAATACAGAACTTGCGGTAAGCGTTCGATGAGTTCGAAAAAAAACTCCATCATCATCTGAGTCATCCAGTGAGCAAACATCATCAACGCCAATAACGTCACGATCAAACGCGGTAGGAAACTCAATGTTTGTTCGTTGATAGACGTCGCAGCTTGGAAAACCGCTACGACTAAACCAATTAATAGGCTAGGAATAATAATGGCACATACCATTATCAGTACCATCCAAAGTGCATCTCGGAACAACTCTACGAATATTTCAGGATTCATTATTCCCCCAGCTACAAGGCAAAACTGCCGGCGAGAGTGGAGAGTATCAAGTTCCAACCATCAACAAGAACGAACAGCATCAACTTAAATGGTAACGATACAATCATCGGTGACAACATCATCATACCCATAGCCATCAATACCGAGGCGACCACCAAGTCGATGATTAAGAAAGGTAAGAACAGCATGAAGCCAATTTGGAAAGCCGTTTTCAACTCCGATGTGATAAACGCTGGAATCAGAACCGCCATGGAAACATCTTCAGGGTTAGTCACTTCCGCACCCGAGATCTCAACAAAGGTTTCTAGATCTTTGATTCGGGTTTGTTTGAGCATGAAAGACTTAATCGGGCCTTGCGCAACGTCGAACGCCTGTCGTGCCGATATTTGTTCATTGAGATAAGGCTGAACCGCTTGCTCATTCACTTGATTGATCACTGGCGACATGATGAAAAAGGTCAAAAATATCGCGATACCAATAATCACTTGGTTTGAAGGCGTTTGTTGGAGACCCATCGCCTGACGCAAAATAGACATCACCACCACAATACGGGTGAACGACGTCATCAAAATTACCATTGCCGGCAAGAAGCCAAGCATGGTCATTAGGGCCAATATCTGTAAATTGATCGAGTAGTCTTCACCGCCATTGGCGTTGGTGGTCATGGTAAAGGCAGGAATGCCACCACCATTACCCGTTAAACTACCAGTGGTCATGGTTTGCGATTTAGCTTGGTCTTGTTCCATCGTGCTGATGGTAACCGACTCTGAGCCTGCTGTATTCGCTGGAATGACGGTGCCATCTTCAGCCTGTGCAAATACCGACACACTGAACACGAAAGAACAGAGGAGAATGAGCTGAACCAACAACGCTTTTACCACTCGAAAAGATCCGATTTGGCAAAGGTAAGATGAGGTAAAAAGTCCGTTACTTGTTTGCATCTTTTTTAATTAGCTGGGAAAGCTGACTTGAAAATGTACTTTTTTCCAGCATCTCCTGAGTAAGAGGTTTATCGAGCTTAGAGATCAGCTGAATCGACTGTGTGGTAATGCCGACTAAGAACTGTTCATCGCCTGCTTGCACAATCGCAATGCGTTCTTTAGTACCAACAGGAATTTGCCTAACAATCGCCAAACCTTGTTGATTCGACATCGCAGGCACTTGCATTCGCTTGAGTAACCAAGCAATAAATAAGATGAAGGCGATAACGAAAATTAGCGACCCAAAAGTGGTCGCTAAATCTAGAGAAGGAGGCGCGGCAAAAACAATAGAAGGCGTAGACAACAGCCCTATTCCCAATGTTCCACGGGACAAGCTTGTGATTTCACGAAACAAGCCAGTCATTCCGCGAAACAAGCAGGTCATTCCACGAAACAAACCCGTCACTCCGCGAAACAAACCAGTTATCCCGCGAGACGAGCCCACCAATCTTTTTGGCGAAAATCGCATTAACGTAGCTTCTTAATTCGTTCTGTTTGGCTAATTACATCAGTCAAACGAATACCAAATTTGTCGTTCACCACAACCACTTCTCCGTGAGCAATCAGAGTACCGTTAACCATCACGTCTAGTGACTCACCAGCAATTCTATCGAGCTCTACAACCGAACCTTGGTTCAATTGAAGTAAGTTACGGATACTGATCTGAGAACGGCCAACTTCCATCGAGATAGTCACTGGGATATCCATGATGGTATCCAGTTTACGACGCTCATCTTCAGAAATCGGAGACGATGAATCAGTTAGCTCATCAAGTGGCGCCGCAAGCACATCATCAACATCAATTGACGGTGCTAAAGGGTCTTCACCAAGTGCTGCAGCCCATTCGTCTGCTAGCTTTTGATCTTCACTAGGTTCCATTACCAATTCCTATACTTTTATCTATTTTGCTATTCGTCATCATCGCTGTTTTCGAGCTCAGACATTAGGTCTTTGCCTAGAAAAGCGAGATCAGTTTTGACCACACTTGGTCTTCGAATTTTTTCCGAAATCTGTACCGCGAGTTTTTCACCCGCACGCCCCATTTTCACACGATACGTTGGTAGTTCTTCAACAAACATCGTCGCGTGTTCAGGCATGTTCATGGGAATGACATCTCCTGGGCGCAGCTCCATCAAATCACGTAGAGAAATATCTTGCTCTAACAAGTTCACACGAAAGTTAACGGGTACATCCATGATTTCATCACGCAATGCCGAACTCCAACGAACGTCAGTTTCCATTTTGTCTGATTGAACACCAGCGTCCAACAATTCACGAATCGGCTCAACCATGGAATAAGGCATCACGACGTGGAAGTCACCGCCACCGCCATCCACTTCAATGTGGAATGAACTCACAACAATCACTTCTGTTGGGCTCACAATATTCGCCATACTTGGGTTCACTTCAGAATCCAAGTATTCAAACTCAACCCCCATTACTGGAGACCAAGCTTCTTTGTAATCTTCAAAAACAATTTTCAGCAGTAACTGAATAATTCGTCTTTCTGTTGGCGTGAATTCACGGCCTTCAATCTTGGCGTGGAAACGGCCGTCACCACCAAAAAAGTTTTCTACAAGAATAAATACAAGGCGTGCTTCCATAGTGATCAGCGCCGTACCTTTCAACGGGCGGAAACGAACCATGTTTAAACTGGTGGGTACATACAATGTGTTTTGGTACTCACCAAACTTCATCATTTGTACGCCATTGATCGACACTTCAGCCGTTTTACGCAACATGTTAAACAAACTGATACGCAAATGACGTGCAAAGCGCTCGTTAATAAGTTCAAGGGTCGGCATTCGACCACGAACAATTCGATCTTGTGAAGAGAAGTCGAAATTAACCGCACTGTCGTTATCAGCTTCTACGCTATCTTCAACTTCTTCAACATCATCTACGCCATGTAATAGCGCGTCAATTTCGTCTTGGCTTAATAAATCGGTCACAAATTACCTACTGAATCACAAAATCAGTGAATAGCACTTTTTCAATAACAGGCTGGCCAACAGCTTGAGTCAGGCTTGCTTTGATATCTTCCGTTGCCTTGTTACGCAGTTCAACTCGCCCAGTGGGTGAACGCAATTGATCGACCGTTGCCGAGGCGAACGTCGCCAAGAGCGTACTTTCCACGAGTGGAGAGTGGTAACGAGCAAGGTCTTCATTCTTACTGCCCCGAACCATCATCTGTGCTTTTATCTGAACTAGGCGATCTTTTTTATCACCTGTCACATTGAACAAAAAAGGCTGAGGGATATTAACATACATAACGGGCTCTGCAGCGACCACAGCAGTGGCTGGCTGAGACGGAGATTCAGAGGCGCTATCATCAGAGCCTAAGAAAAAGAGCAGCGCACCACCTACACCAAGCAGTAACACGACTACGGCAATAATGATGATAAGGAGCTTGCTCTTCCCTTTAGGTGCATCTTGTTCTTCTGCCATACTTTACTCTAACTTCCTGTTCTTTCGATTAACTGACGGTTTTTTCTATTAACTAACAGTACTTTCTATTAACTGATGGTTCTTTCTATTAACCAAGCGTTCTTAGCCTGATATTAGGCATAATAACTAATTCCATCACGCTTTGATGCGACATTCAATTCAAGATTGCTGCCACTATCAAGGTTTTCATCACCTTGGCCATCATTTGTGCGGTTAGCGCCGGATTGTTGCTCACCATTGTTGTATCTATCTTGCCCCTGACCGGAGTTCTGTTGTTGAACTGACGAATCGGCTAACTGTAGCCCTTGTTGAGCAAGCATCTCCCTCAAGCGAGGTAAGGTTTGTTCAATCACCTCTCTTGCCTGTTGATTACTAACCGTAAAGTGCACATTTGCCACGTCATTATTCATGGTCATGCGGATTTTCATCTGACCCAATTCTGGTGGGTCGAGACGAATGTCCAAGTTCTTGAGGTTCTTAGACATCATCATTTGGACTTTTTCCGCGACCTGCTCATTGGCTAGCTCTTTGGTGAGCTGTAAAGGCGCTTGTTGAGCAGCTTGAATTTCAGCTCGCGTAGGTGCTGAACCAGCCGTTGCTGTACCTTGTGCGCCAGCCGCAGAAGCGATCTGCTGGGCCAAGGTCGAATCTTTAGAATCTTCTTTAGCACCCGCTTTACCCAAACCAGACAATGCAGCTGCACCAGCGCCCGCTTTAAGAAGCGCGTCAGTCGAGCTTGCTTTTGTGGCTGCTGGCGTTGCATTCATCGCTAGGCTTTGTGCCGTTAAGCTAGGATCTAAGGCTGCTTGCTGCTGCATTGGAGCGGCATTCCCTTGTTGTAATTGCTGAGCCGCTGTCTGTTGAGCCGCATGCGCATTATTGGCGTGCAGCATTGCCGCCTTATCCGTAATAGCATTAATTGCTGATTGAGAAGCGACCTGCGCTGATACTTGTTGTGCAGCCGTCGCTACTGCCGCTGTTGATGCCACCGCGGCTAAGGCTTTGGCTTCATTTGAATCAGTATTGTCCCAATCAATAGCGGCGGGTTCACCGGGAGTGCTGTTCACGTTCGGAGCTTGGCTTAGTAAAGCCGTTGCTTGCTGTTGAACATTGGTTAGTTGTTGATTCAAGACTTCTAAGTTAGAGGTTGCTTGAGCCAACGCAGCTTGCTCATCGACCGTCAACTTAGTGCCACTTTGTTGCTTTTGAACCAGACCATCAACAACAAACTGTTCTGATTCGATTTGTCTATTCAATTGGTTTAACGCTTTGGTATGGGTATCAACCTGTTTTGCAAATTCCATATCCGCTGCTGAGAGTGCTTGACTCTGATCGGCAGCAACCACACTAGCCGCGTTCTTTTGGCGCAACTCTCGGCTCATACTCGCTTCAATTTGTTCTGGGGTGACGCCTTTATCCATCAACTGTCGAATTTCAGCATCAGTCAGCTGTGAAACACCCTTACCTCCGGTAAGTGCGGCAATTTCAGAATCGACCTCAAGACTGTTTTCTTGGTTTGCTGTATTGGTTTGTTGTACCGATTTACCCACCGTGTCGGTCGCAAGAACGCCCACAGCAGTTGCACCTACAATCTTGCCCTGTGCTTCATCAACCTTCACTTGCTGAGGCAAGCCTTTGCCGTTGTCAGGCTGATTCAGTGTTTTGTTTGCCTCGTCCAACTGACCAAGCAATTTATTGCCTTCACTCATCGCAGCACTAGCTTGAGATGCCCCCTGAGCATTCAGCTCTGCGGATTGTGAATCAGAATCACTATTGACCAGAGCTTTCTGGGACTGGTCACCTTTGGGCTGAGCCGCAGCCAAGGCATCGTCATCAGACGGTTTCGACGAGGCTTTATCGCTCGACGGTGAATTTAGTTCAGACGTCTGTTCAGTAGTTGCGTTGCTAGTAGCCGTATTTTCAACATCCGTCGCTACTTTAGTCTGCTTGGTTTGAGCTTCGCTAGCCTCATCAGCGATCTTAGACTCAGTTGAGTCACCTTTAGTCTTTTCAGCTGATACTTCGTCTTCCGCAGAGGTCTGTTTTTCGTCTGATTTTGAGGCGTCATCAGTGTCTTTTACTGCCGCTTTGCTGTCACTTTCTTCAAAGCCTAGCGCTTCTTTAAAAGACTCTAAGAAACCTTTAGAGTCGCCGGTCTCTTCTACCTTTGAAGAGGCAGAACCGGTGTCCAACAACGATGACGTTTTGTTGGTCGCTGAATTTGAGGAAAGGCTAACATTCATATATACAAGCTCTATCTACTAGCTTTGCTGCCATAAATCGGACAACAAAAAGAAAGTCGGGTGCTTTTCATGCCTTTGCTGGGCATAACGCGCAATTTTATATAAAACGGAGCAAGAAACATGCCTATTAGTTCTGTTCTCACAATCTGAACGGCAACACCTTCGTCATTCAGGGCTTAGGATCACATCTTCTTTCGGCCATACATCAACGTCGAGAACTCATCCATTTGCTTTTGTTCTCTTTGATCTTGCAGCTTTGCCTTCTCTTTCTGTTTTTTCTCCATCAACCACTCGTAGGATTTACGCTTTTTACGTAGCTCCATCCAGTAGTTTTGGCAGTTGTCGACTTGGTTTTTAAAATGATGCTCCGCTTCTCTCTGTTTAGATAATGTTTCATCTAGTTGAGTTAAAAAACGGTTCAAGTGACCGTACTGACTCGCTGTGAGTCCTGCTTTTCCGCGGTCAATAAGTTGCTGACAGTAATCAAGTCGGTACTTTTCAATCTGAGCGACCTGCTCATAGTAACCTTGAAGCTCTGAATTCGCTTTGTTGAGCGCGAGTACGGCTTGGTTCTCTTGATCCTTGGCTTGGTCGAGCAAAAATTCTAATGCGTTATCCATGACTAACCTTATTCATTCGTTAGCCACCCAATACATGTTTCAACATGTTGACACACATGTCATAGGGAACCGTTTCTTTCATTTTTTGCTGTAGGTACTCGTCCAACCTCGGTTTCAAGGTGAAGGCACTATCAATGGCAGGATCAGTCCCCGGTTTGTAAGCGCCAATCGATACCAAATCTTGGTTTTTACGACAGATAGACAGTACTTGGCGCACCGCTTTCGACATCAATACATGTTCTTCGGTGGTGATTTGCGGCATAACACGACTGACGGATTTCTCAACATCAATCGCAGGATAATGTCCGGCATCGGCCATCTCACGCGATAAAACAATGTGACCATCAAGAATCGCTCGTGACGCATCGGCAATCGGGTCTTGTAAGTCATCACCTTCAGTTAAAACGGTAAAGAAAGCCGTGATAGAACCTTGTTCATCGTTGCCGTTACCCGCACGTTCCACCAGCGCAGGAAGCTTGGCGAATACTGATGGCGGATAACCTTTGGTTGCTGGCGGCTCACCCACAGACAGAGCAATTTCACGCTGAGCCTGAGCAAAACGGGTCAATGAATCCATTAATAAAAGAACATCTAAACCTTGGTCGCGGAAGTACTCAGCTACAGCCAGTGCAGTTTGACAACCTTTCAATCGCATCAGTGGCGATGAATCCGCAGGAGCAGCGACCACCACAGATCGTTTTCGTCCATCTTCGCCAAGAATCTCTTCAATAAATTCTTTAACTTCTCGTCCACGCTCACCAATTAGACCTACCACCACCACTTGCGCGGTTGTGCCTCGAGTCATCATCCCTAGCGTGACCGACTTACCGACACCGGAACCAGCAAACAGACCAATACGCTGACCTTTACCTACCGTCAGCAAGCCATTTATGGCCTTCAAGCCAACATCGAGCGGTTCAGATATAGGTTTTCGAGCTAAAGGGTTGATTGGCTCAGCGTTAAATGAAGCGCGTTGTTCGGTATAGATTGGACCTAGCCCATCAAGTGGATTACCCACCCCGTCGATCACTCGGCCAAGTAATTCCATTCCGACAGGGATACCGCTTTCAGTGGTCACGGGGGTCACACGAGCGCCAGGTAATATCCCAGTGATTTGTTCACTCGGCATCAAAAATAAGTTATCACCAGAGAAACCGACGACTTCGGCCTCCATCTGACCAGACATGGTTTCTACTAAACACAGGCTGCCGATGGGTGCTTTACAACCGGTCGCTTCAAGCGTTAAGCCAACAACGCGTACTAACTTACCAGAGGCAATTGGTCGCGATTTTAGCCCTTCGACTTTGTATTGGCTAAGACGATTTGCTAATTCAAGCATTACTCATGACCCTGATGACGGTTTGCGCCACAGAAGTTTTGAATGACGTTTTTCACACGGTCTTCCATGCGGTAGTTAACGCTCGACTCACCCGCTTCGATTTGTACGTCACCACGGTTGAGTGCCGGCTCTGCAACTAACGTCCAATTGCGGCAATCCAATTCAGTTTCGCCATACGCAGAACGAATAATCGCGACGTCTTCGGGATTAAGCTTCAATGTGATCGCATGACCTGAGATCGGCAACGACTCGACCGACTCTTTGACGGTATCTAATATGATTTGTGGGTTGGTTTGCACTTCAACATGAACCACTTCTTTGACCATGGTCAATACCATGTCCACCAATTGCTTCTCTACCTGAGCGTTCATCAGATCTAACGGTTGAGCAAACTGGTTGGCTAGCCCCATAAAGATGGCAACTTGCTGCTGAATGTACTCTTGACCAGCAGTCACGCCTTCAAGCTTGCCGGCTTGGTTGCCTTCTTCGTGGCCTGCAGCAAACCCTTCTTCTTTACCTTTATCGTAACCCTGTTTAAAGCCAGCTTCTTGGCCTTGATGAAGCCCTTCCTGATAAGCACCTTGCTTAATCAGTTCGATTTGCTCTTCAGTCAGAACAAGCTCTTCGTCTTCAATGGCTTCTTCAACCGTCGGCATCCAACTAGGATCGTAATTAAAGGCCGTTTCTTTGGCTTGTTTATTCACATCAGAGGTGTAGTCAGGCAACCCCCATTTCTGAGGTTGGGCAACCGTATTATCTTCTTCAGGGCGAAGGAAGCCGCGTTTTCTATCACCTGACATATCAGTACCTATCTATGAATGCGTCCAGCTGCATTGTAAATTCAAGCCGTTGAACGGAGTTAATCTTGGGTTCGAGATTGGATAAAGAAAAGCCCCAACAGTGTGGGGCTCTTGAGGTTTCTGTATTAAAGGAACTCGTCGGCGCCACCAGACAGCATAATCTCGCCACTGTCTGCCATCTTCCTCGCAATACCCAATATCTCTTTTTGAGCCGCTTCCACGTCGGAGACTTTTACTGGCGGCATCGCCTCAATGTCGTCTCTCATCATATCGGCAGCACGTTTAGACATGTTCTTGAAGATCTTCTCACGTAGACCGTCATCAGCACCTTTAAGCGCTTTTTGTAGAACGTCTTGTGGAACATCACGCAGCAGTCGCTGAACACCTTGGTCATCAACTTCAATAAGGTTTTCAAAGACAAACATAAGATCTTGAATCTGCGTTGCCATATCTTCGTCTTGATCACGGATTTGATCCATCAAGACACCTTCCACATTATTGTCCATGTAGTTCATGATCTCAGCCGCGGCTTTCAGGCCACCAATTTTGGCAGCTTGAGCACCCGCTTGACCCGCAAACTGTTTCTCCATGATTTCGTTCAATTCAGCAAGAGCCGAAGGTTGAACTTCTTCAAGGTTAGCGATACGCATCATCAGATCCAGACGAACTCTTTCTGGGAATTGAGACAGAATCTCAGCCGACTGATCAGAATCGAGGTACGACAATACAATGGTTTGAATCTGAGGGTGCTCGTTGATGATGATACTCGCCACCTGACGAGGATCCATCCACTTAAGTGAGTCCAAACCTTTCGAGCCAGTACCAAGAAGGATTTGGTCAACAAGGTTATTCGCCTTGTCTTCACCCAAGGCAGCAACCAGTGCATTACGCATGAAGTCTTCACTGCCCATACCAATGTTGGTGTACTTCTGAATATCATCTAAGAAAGCACGGTGAACCGCTCCCACTTTTTCTTGGGAGAGATCAGTCGCTCGCGCCATTGCACTACCCACACGCTGAACCTGTTTTGGCTCTAGGTGACGAATAATACCAGCAGCATCTTCTTCATTTAAACTTAGCAACAAGATCGCAGCGCGTTCGTCGCCTGAGATAGAATCGATATCCACGCTAGAGACATCAAGCACTTCACCGCCTTCCGTTTGTTGTGGAACTATTTCGTTAGCCATCTACCATCCAATTCTTAACTACTTGAGCTGCTAGCTCTGGTTCATTCGCTACAAGTGCACGTACTGCTTTCAGCACGTCTTCGTCTTTATGAAGGTTAGGTAAGTCGATGCTTGAACCAAATTCAAACAGCTCGCCACCTTCAATATCACCACCAATTAAGCTGGTTTCGCCGTCGGCGCCAATTGGCATACCATCAGGGCCGTACATTTGATCATCATCGTCAGCTGCTGGGTTAAGCAGTTTCTTCATTGCAGGGCGAACAAGTACCAATACCACGACGATAATAACCAACGCGCTCGCAAACCAACGTACCCAATCATTGAAGTTTGGATGCTCCCAAATTGGCACATCAGCGACAACATCCGTCACTTGTGGTGCGAACTGCATGCTTAACACATTGAGTAAATCGCCACGATTTTCATCAAAGCCGACAGTACCAATCAGTACCTGACGAATCGCATTAATTTCGCTGGCAGGGATTGGCGTATGAACCACTTCGCCCGTATCAGGGTTCAGTGATTGACGGTCTTTGATCGCTACCGATACCGTCTGTCGGTTAACCGTGCCACTCTGTTTACGTTCATGGCTGATGGTTGTGTCTAGCTCAAAGTTTCGGGTCGCCTCTTTGTGAACCGAGCCTTGCCCCGTCATCGAACCGTCTTTCATCTGAGCGACATCTTGGGGAATTGAAGCATCTGCAGGGGGCTGGTTACTCAAAGCGCCAGGAATACCAGCCACAGTGTTGCCGTTGTTATAATCTTCTAACGTGTATTCACTTCGAGTCGCTGGCGTATTCGGGTCAAACCGTTTTCTTGTTTGCTCCACAGCACTAAAATCGAGTTGAATATCAACCTGAGCGGTATAGTTACCAAACCCAAGAATAGGAATTAGGATAGAGTCAATTTTTTCACGCAGTGCTTGCTCTTGATTACGCTCTAACTCATGTTCTTTACGACGCGCAGCTGACATCGGGTCTTGAGAACCTGAGTTCAACAGTCGGCCATGCTGGTCGGTCACAGTGATACGTGAGGTTTTCATTCCCGGAACGGCACTTGCTACCATGTCGACAACAGAATCAACTTCTTGCTGCTTGAGGTTAGTACCCGTTTTCAGAGTCAGGAATACGGAAGCTGAGGCTTCTTGATTGTGACGAACAAAGACACTCTGCTTTGGCAAGGCCAATAAAACCTGAGCTTTACGTACCTGTTTCATCTGCTCAATGGCTTTCGCAAGCTGTCTTTCACGACTTAATTTAAGGCGCTCTTGCTCGACACGTTGTGATACACCAAAACCCATGTCTTGCATGAGGATGTCATCACCTGCGTTTCGCTCTTGATTCAAACCCGCTCGTACCATATTAAGCTTTAATGAGTTGTACTCACTAGCCGGTACCGAGATAGTGTTACCTTCAAGAGTGTATTCGATCTTTTGTAGATCCAAGTAATCAAGTACGGGAATCAACTCTTCTGTTTCATAAGCCCCTAATGGACGCATTTCTGGCTCTTTCACCCAGAAAAACAGCATCACAATCAGCGCTACACAGATAGAAATAGATAGGACTAAGACGACCTGACGAAGTAAATCGAGATCACCGACGGCCATATCGAACTTAGAGGAACTGCGTTCACCTAGATCGGGATTTTGCCCTTCTCCGTCAAGCTCAGAACCTGCAATGAGTGCATGGTCATTGCTGTCGCTTACGGTTAAATCTGTTGTTTGACTATTATCTGCCACTATTTAATTACCCAACTTATACCGGCATATTCATCAGCTCTTTGTACGATTCGACCAATCTATTTCTAATTTGGATCGTCGCCTCAAAAGCCACACTAGATTTATTACGAGCAATCATCACGTCCGATAGAGACACGCTTTGGTCACCACTATCAAAACGAGCTTGAAGATCACCTGAGGTCTTTTGTAATGAGTTCACGTTATTAATGGCCTGCGTCAGCATGTTGCCAAAATCTGCACCGACCGCTTGCCCCGTTGCAGCAGGACGCGCGCTAGCAGCTTCAACCATCATTGCCTGCATTTCGCCTTGTAAACCATCTATTCTCATCTACTACCTCAGGAGTCAAAATTATGACTATCTATTTAGCTGTATTATTGACAGAGCAATTAGCGTGCCACACATTAAATTGACTAGACATCGTATTACACTAGTCAGAAAGCTGACACTACTAATCTATCCTCAGTTTGGGATATCTATTCCAGCATCGCGCATTTTCGCCAACTTATAACGCAATGTGCGAGGGCTAATGCCCAACTTTTCTGCCATTTCTTTGCGTCGGCCATTACAAGCGATCAGCGTCTCAAGAATAATCGCATACTCTTGATCTCGAAGCTCATTTCCAAGCCCTTCGCTGGCAGCCGAGACTTTACCAATAGGGTTCGCTTCAGCAATCGGCTTGATGTCTGGCGCTGCAACACTGTTGCCTTCCACAATTTGCTGTAGACCACTTGCGTCTTGCCAATCGACACCTTCAAGCAAGATGTGCTCACCTGAAATATTTTCTTGCTCACTCAAAATTAGAGCGCGCTGCACGACATTATCCAGTTCACGCACATTACCCGGCCACGGATAATTGACGAGCTTACTGAGGGCTTGCTCGGACAGAACAGGAACGGGCATACCAAGTTTGGTGCAATGGCGCTCAACCAAGTGCTTCGCAAGCGGCTCAATATCGCCTTTCCGTTCACACAGTGCTGGCCAAGTAATTGGAAATACATTAAGGCGGTAGTATAAATCTTCACGGAAATTCCCTTCAGAAACATACTGCTTTAGGTCGCGGTTACTGGTTGCCAGAACACGAACATCCAGCTTGATACTCTTACGGCTACCAAGACGTTCAACTTCGCGCTCTTGCAATACGCGCAGTAGTTTCGCTTGTAGGCTAAGATCCATTTCACTGATCTCATCCAACAAAATAGTACCGCCTTGAGCTTGCTCAAATTTACCAGGACAAGCTTGAATAGCACCAGTAAATGCGCCTTTATCGTAGCCAAACAGTGTTGCTTCCAACATGTTATCTGGAATCGCGGCACAGTTAATCGCAACAAACGGACCGTCTTT
This sequence comes from Vibrio sp. NC2, assembly GCF_025195005.1. Lineage (NCBI taxonomy): Bacteria > Pseudomonadati > Pseudomonadota > Gammaproteobacteria > Vibrionales > Vibrionaceae > Vibrio > Vibrio sp. NC2. Next base: position 153,697 of record NZ_JANVFC010000005.1, on the reverse strand, counting down.
ACGGCTCGAAGCGTTGTGAATATAGCGAGACATGACCTCTTTACCAGAACCACTTGGCCCCAACACCATGACGTTAGCATCGGTTTTAGCCACCTTATCAGCCAACATCATTAGTTTGATGCTTTTCTCATCGGCAACGATGGCATCGCCATTATCATCCGATTTTACCGGAGCGTAACGGCTCACCATATTGAGCAGTACTTCAGGCGCAAATGGCTTTGCCATATAGTCTATAGCGCCCTCTTTCATTGCGGCAACGGCGTCTTCAATGTTGGCATACGCTGTCATCAACAATACTGGTAGATTTGGCCAATGCTGCTTGATATTTCTTAGCAGTGCTAAGCCGCCCATACCTGCCATCTGCACATCAGAGACAACAATATCAACGGAGTTCGATTTCAATTTTACCAGAGCATCTTCCGCACAATCCGCTTCCAGCCATTCATAGCCAGCAAGCGCGAGAGTGTCGACAAGGGCTTCGCGTAAACCTTCATCATCTTCGACGATTAACACTTTGCTTTGAGCCATAGGATTCTCCAGTGTAAATTCAGTTAAAACTTATTAGTCTTCAGAAGAAGCGCTTCTTTCCAGCGGTAGACACATGGTAAAGCATGCGCCGTCCCCTTCTTCTGATATCAATTCCAGTCGGCCTTCATGTGCTCGACAGACCATTTGTACAACGGCTAAACCTAGACCTGTACCTTGCGAACGAGTGGTAAAGAAGGGTTCCATAATTTTACCTTGAAGCTCTTTCGGTACGCCGGGGCCACTGTCTTGCACTGATATCTTAAGCTCGCCGTTTACGGGCCTAAAAAAAACATCAATCTGCGATTCTTTACCCGCAATTTGAGCCGCATTCAAAACTAGGTTGCTCAGAGCAGAAGCTATAGCATTAGCATTGCCAAACATCTGAGTCTCTTCGCCTTCCACTTCCTGGCAATAATCAATCTGGTTCGATTTTAATGCCGCTTCCACCATTGGGTGAAATTCAGTGATCAGTTCAGCAACGGTAAATGGCTTCACAACCTTGTTGTCGCCACCTTTAGCAAACAACAGCATGTCATTCACTTGCTTCTCTAAGTCATGGAGCCTATCCATAAGCTTAGATTGAAAGCGCGTTTTTGTTGCTGGCGGCAGGTTCGGCGCGGCAAGGTTTGATGCATACAGCATCGCACTAGAGAGTGGCGTACGAACCTGATGTGCCAACGAGGCTACCATTCTGCCTAGCGACGACAAACGCTGAAGATCACTCACGCGAGACTGTAGAAGACGAGTTTCTGTCAGGTCGGTAATCAAGATAAGTTGACCCGTGGTAGAAGCTGAAATAGCCAAACGAACCTTACGCCCATTCTTCAGTGAGATCTCATGTCCATCATCGTCTTTAGGGTCAAAGGCACTTTGAATCACCGAAAACCACTTCTCGCCCACCAGTTCCACACCTAAAATTCGGTGCGCTTCTGGGTTCGCTTCCCTTACTTCACCATGAGTATCTAACAAGATGACACCTGCTGGCATCACATCAAGCACTTGCTTATAGCGCTCAACCTGCTGTTCAACTGAATCTAGGTGTGACTGATTTTCTGATTCGTTAGATCCGTGCATGTCAAAAATTTGCCTCAAATACTAAAACAGCCTGACACGTAAAACACGCGTCAGGCTATTTGCTATATTTATCACATAGTTAAGCAAGCAACAACTCGACTATGCCCTCTCTATTCTCTCAACCAAAACGATGCTTTAACTCAACACCCGTCTTAATTTGATATCGCTGAACACGAATCTGAGCTCTATCGCTGTAGATTATACTTACGCATTTTTTCAACCAGAGTGGTTCTGCGCATTCCAAGCATGTCTGCAGCACGGGCAACAATGCCACCCTGCGCTTCCAAAGCTTGGTTAATCATGTTCACTTCCATATCCGCCAACAGCTCTTTCAAATTAACACCTTCTGGTGGTAACTCTTGAGGCGCATTCGCGTTATCGGCAAGATCATCTTGCTGGTCAAAGCTGAAATCTTCTGAGAACAAATCAGAAAGTGCATCACGTTCTTGCTCTTCTTCCGACACAAAGCGATTAAATTCAGGCTGAAACTCAGGGATATCACTGTATCTATATTTAGTGGGTAGATGATTCACATCAACCAAGCTATTCGGATACAGGATAACCATTCGCTCAACGAGGTTCGCTAGCTCACGAACGTTACCTGGCCAGTAGTGCTCCATCAAAGAATTGATAGCACGTGCCGTGAAGCAGATAGGCATACTGCCTTCCGCTTCCATTCGAGTCATTAGCTCTTGAAGCAACAGTGGAATATCTTCTTTACGATCTTGAAGCGCCGGCATTTCAATCGGGAATACATTCAAGCGGTAATAAAGGTCTTCACGGAACGAGTCATCGTCGATCATGTCTTCAAGATTGCGGTGTGTTGCTGCAATCACACGAACGTCAGCTTTAATGGTGCTGTTGCCACCTACGCGTTCAAAACAGCGCTCTTGCAGTACACGCAACAACTTAACTTGCATTGCCATTGGCATATCGCCAATTTCATCAAGAAACAGTGTGCCACCTTCAGCCAATTCAAAGCGACCTTTTCGTGCGGTAATCGCACCAGTAAATGCGCCCTTCTCATGACCAAACAACTCACTTTCGAGTAAGTCTGGTGGAATAGCACCACAATTCACAGGCACAAAAGGCCCAGAACGGCGCTTAGAGTGATAGTGAATATTACGCGCTACGACTTCTTTACCGGTACCAGATTCACCAAGAATCAGCACGTTCGCTTCCGTAGAAGAAACTTGTTCAATTAAGTGACGTACTTCTTGAATGCCAGCACTTTGCCCTACGAGGCTGCGAAACAGTGTGTTCTTGCGTGCCGAAGACACCACTTGAACACCCTTGCGGCCTAAGAAATCTTTACAGTGTCTTAATGCATCACTTAATTGCGGGTAGTTAAGAGGAAGTTCAAGCTCGCCAACATAGTTAGTTAGCTCGTCAACCGGGTGATTGTTTTTACCAATCACCAGTAAAGGGATGTGATTGGCGTGAACAAGCTTTTCATTCAGTAATGCGTTGAAGCCTTTACCTTTAATGGTACCAATAATGCAGCCGGCCCACTGTAGTGACCAGTCAACTTTACGTGCTTGTTCAGAGCTGATTACTTCGCAGCTCTCTCCTACAAACTCTAATATTGTGCTTAAATTGTGACGATCTTGAGCGCTATCGTCGACGACAAGCAGTTTTGCCAAACCTTGCATAAGTAGGAATTATTGCCTTTATTTTGGTGCGATGCGGAAAACGGTGAGCGACGTAATCGATAAAACAGAGAAAAGTATCAATGATTATGGTCTACGTGGACAAATTTAGGAAATCAGCAACGAAAAAAGCCACTAGGCTATCTAATGGCTTCTATTTTATTTGATTAAAAAAATAAGGCAACCAACCAATTAAGGGATATGAGATTGGTTAAAACTGCAATTTTTCTTTAAATACCTACGTCAGCAGACGTCAAGTTGTGATATTCGTTCGGAATTTGGTCCCAAGCGCTCTTAATTTCGCGGATAATATCGATAACATCATCAATAGCCTGTGGGTCATTTTTGTGATTTGCCGCAGAAATTTGCGTGATCATGAACTCATAAAGTTGATCTAGGTTTTTCGCAATATCGCCACCATCGTCCATAGACAGGCAACTACGTAGGCTAATAATGATATCCAGAGCCTTACCAAGTCGCTCGCCTTTCACTGGGATGTTGCCCGCTTGCATTGCCGCTTTACCTTGAATCAAGCGCTCGATAGCACCTGCCATTAGCATTTGTACAATCTTATGCGGTGAGGCAGCTGTTAGCTGACTATCCACTGATACCTTTTTATATGCCTGTAAAGAACCGCGCATAGTAAACCTCTTTTATAAAAACTTTTTGTATTGTTGAACTGATTTAGCGCCGTGACGGTATTTGTGTAGGGTCTTACCTACTCGACTCGTCTCTGACTGCATCAATTCGACTAATTTTCTGGTTCTAGTAATGGCTTCAAACCATTCAGAACTTTGCTTAACGTCGGGGTGTGAGTCGATTATTTGAAGCACGTTTTGCAATAACTGTTCTCTGTTATCGACAAGCCGCGTTATTTCTTCAGCATTAATTTCACTAAATTCAAGCTTAGAGATAATTAATTGATCGAGTTCACAAAGCTCTTGCAGCTGACTGTTCATCTATTAGCCCAACGCATTCATCATACTGCCCAGTTGGGATTGCATCTTGCTAGTCGCATCTTGCATGGCAGTAAACTTAGAATGTGTACGGTTTTCTAGGCTGTCCATACGGCGATCGAGTGCGCTTTGGTCATCAACCAAGCGGTAGTTTTGCTCGACTAAGCTCTTTTCTCTAGTACGAATCGAACCTGTGATACCTGTGATACCTTGAATCGCATCTTCCACTTTTTTGGCGAAACCGTTGTTGCCGCCAAAGAACTCACCCAACTTATCGAAGTTATTATTAAGTTGACGATCAAGCATGTCGTAGTTGATTTCTAGCGAGCCTTGCCTAGTGGTAGTGATACCAAATTCAGTCAATGACTTGAGATTATCAGGCGCGCCTTCAATACTTGATGAGAACACCCCTTTCAATCGCGAATCGGCATTACGTACAGTACTGTCGCCAGAAAGCGGCCCTTTTTGGCCAGTCGTTGGATCAACGCCCGCCAAATTCTTAGACACTTGATAAAACTGATTGTAAGAGTTAACGAAAGCTTCAATGTCTTGGCGCACACTATTACGGTCGTACTCAACACCAATTTCAGCCGGTGGCTTATCTTTTGGCGTTTTTCCTTTCACCGTAATATCGATACCTTCTACGGCATCTTCAATCACATTGTTATTACTCGAAAGCTGTGCAACGCCGTCTAGAACGACCATTGAATCTTGCCCTGCCTGAACTTCAGCCATACCGCTATAGGTATCAAAAGACTGCTGTGCCTGTTCGAGCTCAGCTTGCGCTTTATCGACTTTATCTAAAAGCTCACGCTCTTCGGGTTCTAATTTCGCACGCTCAATTTTTTTGGCTTGTTCGGCGGTCAATTCGCCTTTTTGAACTTTCTCAGCCAAATCGGCTTTTTCTTGTGAAATTTTATCTTCGATACGCGCTTGTTCAGCTTCAAGCTTTTGCTGAGCTTCTTTCGGCGTCACGTAGGAATCGGTCAGAGTACCCGAGGCAGCATTTGACCACCCCGGCACGTCAGGCGCCTTCTCTATCGCTTTTTCATCAAGCTCAAGTTCTGGTGTGTAGTAAGAATCTAAAAGAGTTCCTGAGGCTGTTTCAGTCCAACCTGGGATATTGTCTTCGGGCATCACAGACTTTGACGCAAAAGCTGCGTCTAGGGCAGCTTGACCATCGGCTGCAGCTTGCTCGCCGTAACTAAGACCTTGAGAGTCTCCGTCAACATCTGAGGTAGAACCGGTTTGGGTTGCTGGGATAACATTGCCGTCTTCATCGAGTTTTTCACTCGCATTTGGGTCATCGTTAGCGATCGCTTCATCGATGAGTTCAACGGCTTTTCCAGCAGGAGTTAGAGCAAGAACATCTTGAGCAGCAAGGCGCGCTTTCTCTAGCGCCTTCACGCGCTCTTCTAGAGTTTTGTATTCGAGTTGTTTTAGAGGGTTAGCAGCATCAGACTCTACATTAATGCTGATCTGCTGATCTGAACCAGACTGGTTCGAAGCGACAATAAGTCGTGGGCCTTCGACATCATTGATAATAGATGCACGAACGCCTGGATTGCTATCTGCGCCGTTTATACTGCGAACGACATCGATAAGTTTCGATCTGTCGCCAACTTGCACATCAAAGCTGTCATCACCAAGCGAAACCTGCAGCTTACCTGGGCCAAATTTCATGTCCTCTGACAGTACATCAGAAGCCACTTTATGACTCTGGGCAAGCTGCAACACATCGATGGCATATTTGCCAGCGATCGCTTCGGTAGTCGCGGTTGCAGAGACAAGACCTTCATCGGTACTTTCAACTGTTCGCACAGCAAAAGCTTTTTCCTGACGAAAGTTTGTCATCAGGTTTTTCATCGAATCAAGGGATTCTCTGAGTCTTCCATAGGCACTAATGCTGGTATCGATTCGCGTTCGTTCATTATCAATTCGTTGCTGTTTAGGTACACGCTCCGAATCAACAATTTTGCTGACCATGGAATTGATATCCATGCCAGACGAAATCCCCATTGGGCCAAAACTCATTAAACCACCTCAATAATACGACTTAAACCTTCACCTCAAATATTCTACTATTTGAGTTTTGGGCTGCTAGGCGCCTTAGAATCTCAAGCATTTCTTCATCAGGAATCTGGCGAATAATATCACCGGTGGTGGTCTCATAAATAGTGACCACATCTCTCCCCGACTCTTCATCGACTTTAAAGGCAACACCCTTGTTGAGAGAGGAGACAAACTCGTTTACCTTCTCTACCATCTTGACTCGCTCTTCATCGTTTAACTGCTGTCTATCTTGAGCTAATTGAATCGCAGCTTCGGTAGCTTGCTCTTTCGATTTTTCTACCTTGCCATAAGATGTTGCTTCTTTCAGTCGTGAAATGTTCGACGCACTACTACCTTCATCGCTTGCAAATTTAATGCCATTAGGTGAGCCATAAGGCTGGATGTTCGATGCGTTGGATGGAATTTCCATAACACTCTCCCTCCCTCCTTTATGAGCCAAGCAGTAAAACTCTACCCAGAGTAGAATTTACCACTACTTACCAAGGTAAGTTTAGCCCAATAAGCTTAGAGCTGCTGATGGTGACTGCTTCGCTTGAGCTAGGATAGAAGTACTCGCCTGTTGCAGAATTTGAGACTTCGTCATTGCCGTTGTTTCTTTCGCGTAATCGGTATCTTTGATACGGCTCTTAGATGCATTAACGTTTTCGTTGATGTTATCTAAGTTGCTGATTGCATGATCAAAACGGTTTTGGAAAGCACCAAGAGAAGCGCGGTTACTGTCCACTGATTTTAGTGCGCCATCAATAACAGATACGGCTTCGTTCGCACCAGCAACCGAGGTTACATCGATATCGTTAACAGTCACGTCTTTAGCGGCACCGATACCTAGCTCGCCCGCAAGGCTGCCACCAAACTCAACATCACCTTCAACTTTTTGACTTGAAGCGAAAAGTTGCAATTTGCCGCCTTCACCAACAGACGCTTTAACATCTTCACTTTGGCCATTGATGTACGTTGCTAGCTCTTCGATATCGTTGCCTTCTTTTGCAGAAATAGACAGCTCTTGAGCTTCACCAAACTTATCGTTGTATTTGATAGTCAGATCAGAACCTGCGCCTACACGCCAAGAAGCATCTTTGCCTTCTTCTACGCCGTAGCTTTTGCCACCCATGTCTTGAGTGTCGGTACGCATGTTATTCATAGTCAGCATCACTGCTTCACCAGAATCAGCACCGATTTGGAAAGATTGGCTACCGTAAGTACCGTTAAGAAGCTTGTTACCACCAAAAGAGGTCGTTTCAGCGATACGGTTAAGTTCTGTGTTTAGAGCAGAGACTTCTTCCTGGATCGCAACACGTTCAGATTTGCTGTTTGAACCATTTGAAGATTGAAGAGAAAGGTCACGCATACGTTGCAGAATGTTGGTTGACTCATTCATTGCACCTTCAGCTGTCTGTGCAATAGAGATACCGTCATTCGCGTTTTTCACAGCCATATCTAGGCCACGGCTTTGCGACGTTAAGCGGTTAGAAATTTGTAGGCCTGCAGCATCATCTTTTGCGCTATTGATTTTATAGCCAGAAGACAAACGCTCCATTGATTTTTGAGTACCTTCAGCCGCGCTATTTAGGTAGCGCTGAGCCGTCATTGCAGACACATTAGTGCTTACATTAATCGCCATAGTTGATCTCCTTTAGGCATTTTTTAATGTACTTATGTGACTCTCACCTCACACAAATACATGTCAATTTTGTTTATGCACCAGTGTCTCTCTCACCTTACATTGGTACATATCATTTCTCTCAATCCCTTTAACGGCCCCTTAATTAGAAGCTTTAATAAAAAATGTGCTTTTTTTCATATTCTTTTCAACAACAAAGAAAAGTGTGATCGGGATTCAATTAATCGAGCGACATTCGCTAAAGTTTCCATTCAGCTTGGATTAATGGGCGTGGTGTTGAATATAAAAACCAAAAAAGATCCCTGATATCTCGTTCTACTCGATTCTGGGATGACGGTTAATTCCCTCACCGGCTTATGGTTCACTCTTCATTCCTTACAGTTGTAGATAAGAACTAAACAAACCCCTTCCTCAAAAAGCTAGATTCCTGATACCTCGTTCTACTCCGTTCTGGAATGACGATAAAAATCTAATGTTTGAATCTGAGTGAGTGTTTATTCGATCCGACCTTGCCAAAGCAGCTATAAAGTCTCCACAACCCAATTCCCGTCATTCCCTACAGTGAGGAACGAACGTGATAGGGAATCTCGCTTTTACTCCTGCTCACCGATAGCGCACTTTTCCAAATACACCTTCGCCAAATTGCAGGCAATAAAAAACCCAGCCGAAGCTGGGTCTGTTTAGCGCTCATCTCTCACCACGAGCTAATTTGTGGAGGCCTTACGTTAACACTTATGATTCAATAACGCTTAATAAGTCAACGTGGCTTTTCAATCGATTAACCTAGTAGGCTAAGTGCCGAGTTCGGAGCTTGCTTCGCTTGAGCAAGGATCGAGCTTGAAGCTTGAGAAAGGATCTGAGACTTAGTCATCTGGGTCGTTTCTTTCGCGAAATCGGTATCTTTAATACGGCTCTTAGATGCATTAACGTTTTCGTTAATGTTGTCTAAGTTGCTGATAGCATGGTCGAAACGGTTTTGGAAAGCACCTAGCTCAGCACGGTGGCTATCTACATACTTAAGGGCCGCATCGATTACTGCAACAGATTCTTGTGCACCACCAACTGACGTTACATCAATCGTATCAACCGTTACTTCTTTACCCGCTTGCATGCCTAGTTCACCCGCAAGTGAACCAGAAAACTCAACGCTGCCTTCAACCTTGTTATTACCTGCAAACATTTGTAGGTTGCCGTCTTCAGTTACAGACGCTTTAACAGAATCTTGTTGACCATTGATGTACGTTGCTAGCTCTTCGATGTCATCGCCCGCTTTCGCAGACACATCGATTTCTTGTGCTTGACCGAAGTTATCAGTGAACGACATTTTTAGGTCGTTTGCGCCAGCTTGAACGTTCCAGTCTTTGTCTTTCGCGTTCTCAGTTTGGTAGCTTTTACCACCCATCTGAGCGTTATCAGAGCGCATGTCTTTCAGTTGAAGCATTACCGCTTCACCGTTATCCGCACCGATTTGGAATGATTTAGTACCGTGAGTACCGTTAAGCAGCTTATTGCCACCGAAAGACGTTGTTTCCGCGATACGGTTTAATTCGTCATTCAATGCTGTTACTTCTTCTTGAATCGCTACACGCTCAGATTTTGAGTTTGAGCCGTTTGAAGATTGTAGAGACAAATCACGCATACGTTGCAGGATGTTGGTTGTCTCGTTCATTGCACCTTCAGCAGTTTGTGCAATAGAGATACCGTCGTTCGCGTTACGTACAGCAACATCAAGGCCGCGGCTCTGAACGTTCAAACGGTTAGAGATTTGTAGGCCCGCAGCGTCATCTTTCGCGCTGTTGATTTTAGAGCCTGAAGCTAGACGCTCCATTGATGTTTGTTGTGCGCTGTTTGCGTTGTTTAGGTAACGTTGCGCTGTCATCGCTGAAACGTTTGTATTTACATTCACTGCCATGGTGATTTCTCCAATTGATTTTCCGGTATAGCGGTTTCCGACGTCTCGGAAAACCAAGTAGTTCTCTCAAAGTTACTTTTAATAACGGCTCAAAATCCCGAAGCTTTAGAAAAACTTTTAAAAAACCACAAATAAAATATTAATTTCATATTTATTAGTAGGTTAAATTTACTGAATTTCTAAAGCAGCTATTGAATTTAATTAGGTAAAGATCCTAATTTGTTCAAAAAACACGCTAACCGTCGTTAAAATTGGTCAACGCTCAGAAATGATCAATCACCAAAGATCATTGATGGGCATAAAGATTATGCAATTTATCTAGCCAAGGAGAGCATTTGTAACGAAGAAAATGGGTTGAATGGAAACTTAAGGATCAGAAAACTAAAGTTAGAAATCAGTGGGGAAACGCAAAAGACAGGAAACAAAAAGGTAAAAATAAGAAATATAGGAAACAGAGATATAAAGAACAGAAAGGAAAAAGCCCCTTTTCCTTTGAGAGAACCGGGGCTAGTTGGCAGGTCAGAGCCTGTGTGGAGATCATCGAGAAATGAACACATTTCTGACACGCCGTTGCATTCTTACCGTAAAAATGAATAGCAGGTGAGAGATGAGAGAGCTAAACACTCATAGTAAGTATGCTTGCCAGTTTCCCTTGCTGCATGGCTCACGTCTGAACACGAGCAGCAAGTTCAACCAATAACTATTGCAATAGTGTCATTGCAGAGTTAGGCAACTGTTTTGCTTGAGCAAGTATCGAAGTACCTGCTTGTTGCAGAATTTGTGATTTGGTCATTTGCGTCGTCTCTTTCGCAAAGTCCGTATCTTTGATTCGGCTATTTGAAGCGTCTACGTTCTCTTGAACGTTTGCCAAGTTGTTAATACTGTGGCTTAGACGGTTTTGTTTCGCACCTAAATCAGCACGCTGTGAATCTACGTATTTCATTGCAGAATCAATCACGCTAATAGCATTCTGTGATCCTGCTACGCTCATCAAACTAATATCTTGAACCGATGTTGCACGACCTTCACTCTTAATACCTAGCTCAGAAGCTAAGCCACCAGAAATAGACATAGCCCCTTCAAGGTCAGGTTCAGCAACAAATAGTTGAATGCGACCATCATCGGTAACCGATGCGTTCACAAGATCAGATTGACCATTAATGTAAGTAGCAAGCTCTTCGATATCATCACCCGCTTTGGTATTAATATCTAAAACGATGTCTTCACCTGACTTTGTTTTAAATTCGAGCTTAAGATCGCGAGCTTGTGCTGGTACTTCCCAACTTTTGTCTTTACCGTTTTCAGAATCAAACGTTGTACCACCCATACGGAAATCATCAGCACGAACACTAGTAAGGCCCATAATCATCGCTTCACCAGAGCTAGAACCAATCTGGAATGATGCTTCACCAAATGAACCATTCAACAGACGACGACCACCAAACGAGGTTGTCTCTGCGATACGGTTAAGCTCATCTTGAAGTGCCGAAGACTCTTCATTGAGCGCGGTACGTTCAGCTGCGGTATTAGTTCCGTTTGATGATTGAATCGCCAGATCACGCATACGTTGTAGTACGTTGGTTGATTCATTCATCGCGCCTTCAGCGGTTTGTGCAATTGAAATACCATCATTGGCATTACGCATTGCCACGTCTAAACCACGTGATTGCGCCGTTAAACGGTTAGAGATTTGCAGACCGGCTGCATCGTCTTTCGCGCTGTTGATTTTATGCCCTGATGACAAACGTTCCATAGAGGTCGCTAAATCATTAGACGCTTTATTCAGGTAACGTTGTGCTGTCATAGCAGAAACGTTAGTGCTTACATTAATAGCCATTTTGCTCTCCTTATGAGTTCGCAAACTTTCTGCGAAGCGGCCAGCTTTACTCTCATATGGATAAGCACTGACCGTGTATTACTCGCTAAACCCTATGCAAGGTTTAAGATCTGTATAAATCATTTTATGACCAATACATATACAAGTTATATGCCAAGTTTAATACTGTTTTAATTAAATTTTAATATACATAAAATCAATCACTTAAATTAAAACTTAACTCGATTTGGTTTAACTGGCTTAGGGAACAAAAAGTACCTTCATTGACCCATTGCCGCTTTTTGCCGCTATTTTCAAACAGATGACACCCTGTATAAAAAACCGGCAAAGGTTGAAGTGATTCGCTCGTACGGCATAGCACATACGGCAAAGAATCTAACTTCAATGGTGAGTGTTAGTTCACCACTAAATACCGATTGATCATTAAATATAGTTAAACAAGGTCAGGTCTTTGGTTTTACCAAACGCTTGTTGAGAAGCTTGCAATGCTCGTGAGTTTTCATTGAACTCAATGATGGCTTTCGAGTAATCCAAATCTTCAAAGTTGCTTTTTGCTTTGGCTAAAGACAACTTAAAATCTTCATGTTGCTGTTCTTGGATATCAAGCGTATTCAATCGCGCACCGACATCCGTTCTCGCTTTGGTCAAATGAATAAACGCAGCATGGAACTCTTCGGTTGCTTGTTGCAACTTTGCCGTCGCTGATGCGTCAGACACGGATGATTCTGCAAGTTCTGCTGCATCTTGGAAGGTGTCAAATATTGAAAATGAGCTTCTTGGCTCCAAAGTAATCGAGTCGCCTTTAGTGATTTGACCTTTGATTTGAATACTCAAACCTTCATATTCAATACCTTTAGATGGTTCAAAATCTTCCACAGATACAGTACTACCATCTTTTTCTAGTTGATAAGCAAACTGACCATTTTGCATATCGACAAAAGTAACTTTGTAAGTTGAATCATCTTGAAAAGACTCATTTGTGGCTCGTTCAAGTAACAATGCAGAGGCCGGCTTCAAATCATATTGAGGCTCATAATCACCAAATGGGTTATCGATTTCCATAAACAGCTTGCTGCCCGGATCATTCATCGCCATTTCAAAACTACTTGCAACACGCATCTTGCGTTGGTAATCATCACCGGCATAGCTGACATGACCTTTATTATCTCGAAAGAAGGGTTGATTCTTCGGCTTAGTGCCAGCAAATGTGTAGTTACCTGACTCGTCTTGAGAATTAGACATATGCAAAAAATTACTCGCTAATTCTTGAATTTCACGCCTCTTTGCAAGACGATCTTCTGGTGATAACGAACCATTTACCATTTCCATCACGGTACGTTTTGCTTCATCTGCAAAATCCTCCGAATTAGAAATCATTACTTCTTGGTGCTCCAATCGATTGCGGACCAGGACAATGGCGTCACCATATTGCTTAAGCTGCTCTGACTGCTGACCAATGTTTTGCAAATAATGCGTAGCCAACGGATCATCACTTGGCGACTGCAACTTCTTACCGGAAGCAAGTTGCGCTTGATTGTGATGTACCTTATTTTCTTGACGGCGCAAGTCATTTTGTACTGACTGATAATTGTGGAAGCTAGAGATGCGATTCAACATTTATACCTTCCTATCTCAGAGCCAAAATAGTGTTAAACGTATCATTGGCTGCTTGCATGATTCGCGAAGAGGCCATATACGCTTGCTGAAATTTCATCATATTTGCCGCTTCTTCATCTAGGTTAACTCCAGACACTGAAGCGATACGTTCTTGAGCTGACTCTTTTTCCAACCTAGCGATATCACTCAGACGATTTGCCGTTGATGACTTCAGTCCCGTATTAGTATTCAAGTTGTGGTAAAGCTCTAAAATCGTAGATTCACCATCGTTCAAAACTTTTTCAGTTTGAAGATCTTGCAGTTTACGTAAGTTACCGTTGTCACCCTCTGATGGGACAAGGTTTGCCGTAAATTTATCGTTTGCCACGGCTCCAGAGGTCAACTCGAAAGTCGTGCCATTAATCGTAACCGGCCCCTCAGGTGGGTACGGCTGAGGCTGCATTAAAATATTGCCTTTCGGATCAGTCACGGCAAACTGCTCACCTTTTGGTGAAACAATCACTTCAAACTCACGCAATTGACCGGCCGCTAAGATCTTGAACCCCGCAGAGCCTTTCGCGAACGTGGTCGAGGCTTCATAACTTTGCGCGGCAATATCTCTAGGGTCTTTGGTTTCCATCTGAATCTGAGCAGCAAAGTTACGCGTTGGACGCAGTAACAGCTTCTCACCCAATTCAGGAGGGTTTCGAACTTCGACTCGCATCCCATCTAGATAAAAAGCATTGCCTGCTGAATTAGTGCTGACTTTTACCGTTTCACCATCCGGCTTGGTCACGACATATTCACTGCCATCATACTTAAGACCATACTCGCCACCTTTCAAGGCAGAGGTGTCATCAATATATACGGCAACATCAGCCTTTGATTGGCTACCCGCCGTCACGCGTGATTTCGCCACTCGCTCAGAGTTCACATCGGTGAAAATATCTTGGCCAACGTTGCCATTGAGATCTAAGCCTTGTGATTGAAGTAAATTTACTTTCTCCGAGAAAGCCGTCGCCAAACGCCCAAGCTCATCCATGATGTCAGGAATGTGTTCGTCTCGCATATCGAGCATGGCACCGATTTTCCCATCGATATCATTACTGGTAATCGGCTTCAAAGACTTACCTTCAACAATCGCCAGTCGACGCTGATGCGTATCAGGTAAACCGTCAACTAGCTTCAGTTGACTTGCTTCACTACCAGAAACCAAGGTATGACCATTACCAATATGGACGTTAAATCCTTCCGCATTCGAGCGCGGCGTTACCGTCACCTTGGTGTAGCCAGATAGCTCATTGATCAGCTTTTCGTGCTGATCTCGTAAATCATTGTGAGGTCCTGGGGTTCGCATCATCAGACGCTGAACGTCGCGAATCTCAACCGCAATTTGGTTAACACGTTCGATGCCGACTTCTAATTTTTTGTTGGTAGAATCAGACTGTTGACGTACCGTTTCATGAAATTCATTCAAGGTTTTAGTTAAAAGCCCAGCTTTCTCTAGCACGACCTTGCGCGCACCCACATCATTCGGGGTATCGGCGAGTGTCTTAATCGAATCAAACCACTCATTGAGGTTTTCTGGAATCTTCTTCGAAGCAGCCGATGACAACATGCTCGACAGCATATCGAGGTTGGCTTCGGTATCGCCTTTGTTGGCGGCATTGGTTGTCGATAAGTTAAGTTCTTTGACGGCAAACTGATCCCAAGAGCGGCGAACATTTTCCACATGCACACCCATACCGTAGGATTGCCCACCGTACTGGCGCGGGTCATTCACACCTTGAATCACAGACTGGCGGCTATAGCCCTCTGTGTTGGCGTTAGAAATGTTATGACCTGTGGTGTTGAGCTGTCTCTGAGCCGTAAGAACACTTTGTGCCCCTACATTCAGAAGATCCGACGCCATAATGCCCCCAAAAAACTTAACAAAACCAGAATGAACTGATTAACTACAACCGTATATTACTAAGATAAAAGCAATATATATGCCAACACAAACAATGGAGAGTTAAAATACGATAATTTATTGAAGTGTAAGGAGATAACTATGGATTACGCGTAAGAACTGAAGGGGCGGAGAAGAAAAGAGCCTGCCAGTAGCAAGCTCTCTATGTTGATTTATGACGCTAGTTCATCTCATCAATCTTGGCTTTAACTCGTAAAACCTTGTCTGCATAGTTAGGGTCAGTTGCGTAACCAGCCTGATGAATACCTTTGATGAAATTCTCTGAATTGCCTTGATGCTGTAGCGCCGTTTCGTATCTTGGATTTTCGTTCAAGAACTTCACGTAATCATTAAAGCTATCTTCGAAATTAGAGTAAGAACGGAAAGAAGCAGACTCTTTAACGGCGGTTTTGCCATGGAACTCAAGAGTTTGGGTCGCGACCTTATCGCCCTTCCAACTTCTATCTGCTTTGATGTTAAATAAGTTATTGCTGTTGCCCAAAGAGTTCTTAATCATCTTAGAGCCCCAACCTGTTTCAAGTGCCGCTTGTGCTAATAGCAGTGACGAATCAACGCCAAGTGCACTCGCCGCTTTTTCAGCGTAAGGCTTCATCGACGTAACAAACGATTCTGGCGAATCAAATGAAGCGGGTTGTTTTGCTGCTGACACGTCTGTTGTTGACTTAGCAGATTGAACTTCAGAGACTTTCTCTTCTGAACGACCAGAATATTGAGGTCTTTCCAACGAGGTATCAAAACCTTCACTGCGAACCTTATCTTCTGTCGCGTCGCTTACTTGACCAGCGCTTAACTGAGCTACAATCATGTCCGCAAGGCCTAATGAACCTGATGCACTGAGTTCACTCGCCATTTGGTCATCTTGCATCTGACGATAAAACTGCTCGTTCTGGCTGTTCAGCATATCCGACTTAAAGCTAGAGTTAGCATCACGCATCGACTTAAACAGCATTGAAGTAAAAATCGATTCAAACTGTTTTGCCGCCGCAGTTAGCGCCTCTTTTTCGCTGCCTTCTTCACCATTTACTGCTTGTTGACGAAGGCGGTCTAAACTACCGATGTCGTGAATAAAGCCGATGTCATTGTTATTCTTAATCATGCTTTATTCCTTAGATAATGATCAATTGGCCTTCAATTGCACCCGCTTGTTTCAGTGCTTGAAGGATTGCCATTAAATCAGAAGGTGCAGCGCCTACTTCATTGACTGCGCGTACCAAATCGTCCAGCGTTAGGCCCGGTTCAAATTTGAACATCTTGCCATCGCCTTCCGTGATTTCGATATCAGAATCAGGAACCACTACCGTTTGACCACCAGAGAATGCATTAGGTTGGCTTACGTTGAGATTTTCTTTGATTGCAACCGTCATACCACCGTGGGTTACCGCCGCCGCTCTTAGACGAACGTGCTTACCAACCACAATGGTGCCGGTACGAGAGTTAACTATGATTTTTGCAGAGCCCTCTGCAGGATCAAATTCGATGTTTTCAATTGCCGATAAGAAAGCCACACGTTGGCTAATTTCTCGAGGTGCGCGAACTTTTACAGACGTCGCGTCAACCGCTGAAGCCATTTGTGGGCCTAGGAAATTATTCACCGCATCAGCCAAACGCTGAGCCGTTGTAAAATCGGATTGGATTAGGTTGAAAGTGATGTAGTCACCACGGCCAAATGGAGTTGGGATTTCTTGTTCAACCGTCGCACCGCTAGATATGATGCCGACATTAGGGTTGTTTCCGACGATTTTAGAACCGTCGTTACCTTGTGCACTAAAGCCACTTACTACCAAGTTACCTTGCGCGACCGCATACACCTGACCGTCTAGACCTTTCAGGAAAGTCTGCAGTAAGGTACCACCACGCAGGCTTTTTGCTGATCCGATAGAAGACACCGTTACGTCAACTTCCTGGCCCTGCTTAGAGAATGCTGGGAGTTCAGCGGTAACAATTACCGCGGCGACGTTTTTAGTTTTTGGCTTGGTGCCGGGCGGCAATTGGATGCCAAAGTTTTGCAGCATTGCGTTAAACGTTTGATCGGTAAAGGGAGTTGTCTCACCTGTCCCCGGCAAACCCGTAACCAAACCATAACCGACAAGTTGGTTACTACGAACACCCGCCACTTTTGCCACGTCTTTAATACGCGCAGCATGGGCACTGGTGGCAAGAAATAGCATGCCGAATAGTACGAGTGTGAGTTTTTTCATTGAGTAACCTGTCTGTATTGCTTTAGTTTATAATAACTTAGCGAAATATTTGTGATTGATGAGGGCTGTCAGTATCTCGACGCTCTATCAAGCTCTACAGAGATACATTAAAGAATCGTGCCAAGAATCCAGGCTCTTGCATATCTTTCTGCACGCCCGTACCTGAATACTGAATTCGTGCGTTAGAAACACGGTTTGAAGCGATGGTATTTTCGAAGTCTATATCATCAGGACGGATGGTGCCGCTTAGGCGGATGTACTCATCGCCCGTATTCAGTGTCATCCACTTTTCGCCACGGACTACTAGGTTACCATTGGCTAATACTTCGATAACTTCAACGGTAATGTAGCCGCTGATGCTGTTACTTTGGTTGGCTGACGCGTCACCCGCAAAGGTGTTGGTGTTGCTCAGATCATAAGAAAAGTTGTACTTGTCGATTGTCAGCTCTTGTCCACCGACTGCCAGCGGCTCCATCGTTGCATCGTTCGACTTAGACATGTCTGCGTTGGCTTTCTTGGTCGCTCGAGTATTCTCGTCCAACGCCACGGTAATGATGTCACCAATACCACGAGGTTTTGAGTCGTCATACATGCTGCCAATGTGATTAACATTGAACAGTGAGCCCGTTGCTGCTGCGTAGTGTTCTGGTTTTTCTTTTGGATTGATTGGCGCCCATGCTGGGTCACCAGCAACTGGATCGGTTCGACCACGAAGTGTATCGATAATGCCTGAGCTCTCTTGCGCTGACTTATCACCTTCCACGGCATCAACCACTGTGGTTGCGTTTTCTTCTGCCGGAGTCTCAATAGGATCCAAAACAGAACACCCCGTCATAGACATAAACAGAGCTAAACAAAAAATACGTTTCATGGCGATATACTCTCAGCAGGCAATGGTAAATAGATCAATTGGTAGAAACACGTCAGCTAATTGGAAAAATCTATTAATTATCAATAAGTAAACGGCTAATAAACCAATTACAGCTGTTGGTTAACAAAGCTCATCATCTTGTCTACCGACGAGATAACTTTCGAATTCATTTCGTAGACACGTTGAGCTTCAATCATATTCACCAGCTCTTCGGTTACGTTGACGTTCGATGTTTCGAGCATCGACTGACGAATATTACCTAAGCCATCAAAGCCAGGAACCCCCTCTTGCGGGTCGCCACTAGCACCGGTTGGTAAGTAAAGGTTTTGACCTACAGGCTCCAAACCACCTGGGTTTACGAAGTCAGTGATGGTGATTTGGCCAACCACGACGTTGTTTTGCTCACCACGTAGACGTACTGATACTTCACCGTCGTTACCAACCGTCACCGAAATCGCATCTTCAGGAATCACGATTTCTGGTTGCAGAGCATAACCTTGACCTGATGTAACGATCGCGCCGTCACCGTTCAGAGTGAACTGACCATTTCGGCTGTAACCTGTTTCACCGTCTGGCATTTCAACTTGGAAGAAGCCGTCGCCTTCAATCATCATATCTAAGCTGTTCGACGTTGTTTGCGCGTTACCGTGAGTGTGCACTTTTTGAGTTGCGACTACTTTTGAACCTGCACCTAACATCAAGCCACTAGGCAGCTCAGTATTTTGAGACGATTGGCCACCAGGCTGGTTGATATTCTGATAGAACAGATCTTCAAACACCGCACGGCTCTTTTTAAAACCAATGGTCGAGGCGTTGGCAAGGTTGTTCGAAATTGTTGAGATATTGGTTTGTTGTGCGTCTAAACCTGTTTTACTTACCCATAATGCTGGATGCATAGTAAATTCCTTTAAATTCTATTAGCTCATACGAAGCAGTGAATCAGACGACTTGTCCATTTCCTCTGCCGTGCTCATCATCTTGACCTGCATTTCAAACTGACGTTGCAAGTCAATTAGGCTGGTCATTTCACCTACAGCATTTACGTTACTGCCTTCGATAGCACCTTTAAGCAACGTTACCGCTGCATCCGCTTCGTATGCCTGATCTGGGTTTTTCGAACGGAATAGACCATTCGTATCTTTAAACAAACTTTGGTTGTCTGGGCGTACAAGTTTAATACGGTCAACAATCGCTAATTCTTCAGCTGGAGCGCCTTGAGGAATCACCGAAATCGTACCATCTGTACCAATTTCTACTTTGCTGACCGGGATTGGGAGCGTGATTGGCGCGTCATTCTCACCTAACACCAAGTGACCGCTTGCGTTGGTTAACAAACCGTTTTGGTCAACCTTTAGATTACCATTACGCGTTAAACCTTCACGGCCTGTGTTATCCATCACTGAAATCCAACCATCACCTTGAATAGTGACATCAAGATCTCGGCCAGTGGTGACCACACTACCTTGTGCGAAATTATGACCCGGACGTTCTGTCATGCTGAAAACACGAGTAGGCATGCCTTCACCGTACGCTTGCATTGAACGTGCTTGTGCTAAATCAGCACGGAAACCCGTTGTACTTACGTTGGCAAGGTTGTTAGCACGTAGCTGCAAAGCTTGCATATTTTGCTTAGCGCCACTCATGGCAAGAAACAGTGCGCGATCCATAATTTTGCTCCAAAAATCATCTTCTGGGGCTAATAAAGCAAACACTGTGCCAATATTTTTAACTGTTATTTATCAATAATTTAAATAGAAAACAAACAAGAAAGGTGATCATCAAAGGATCATTGAGGAAGAATTGTTGCCAGTGGCATTACCGGGCGGCAATAGTGGCGGCAAATAGAAAAGTAAACAGCCATATCAAATTCAACAACAATACCCAATTCAATAACATTGAATTGGGTATTCGCAGATGATTCAAACGCTCGAAACGATTAACGAATCTGAAGAATATTCTGTTGCAGTTGGTTGTGTACTTCTAGAGAACGCGAGTTCGCTTGGAAGTTACGTTGAGCAGAAATCAAATCAACCAGTTCTTGAGTCATATCGATGTTCGACTGTTCTAACGAGCCGTTATTGATGCTACCAAATGAACCTTTGTTCGATTCACCCCAGATCTTATCACCAGAGTAGCTAGTAGAGTCCCATTGAGTGCCGCCTTTCTTATCTAGACCTTGCTCATTGGGTACACGAACCAAGCCAACACGACCAAGCATTACGTTTTCACCATTTGAGTAAGTGCCCAGAACAGTACCTGATTCATCAAAATCTACTTTTGTTAAGAAACCTGTTGTCGCACCATCTTCATTAAACTTGGTTAGTTCAAATGGAGCAGCAAACTGAGTTGATGAATCAAGACTGAAATTAAGTGTTTGAGTTACATCAGCGCCGTTTAAATCAATAGGGGTAGTACCGGCTCCTAATTGCTCTGATATAATCGGCTGGCCGTTATTAAGGCTAGCTAAAGTGCCATCATTATTAAAGCGCATTGTATGGCCGACCTGACCCGCTGCATTTGTCGCATCACCACCAGTGATGTTGACTGGCTTCTCACCCTCGCCATCTGTCATGGTGTAGTACGTCTGCCAAGTATTCGGTTGAGTTTGATCTTTAAGGTAGTAAGTCGTTAACTTGTAAGACTGACCCATAGAATCGTATACCGTCGAAGATGTCGAACGATTATACGTATCAGAATCATTAAAGTTAAACGCAGCCGGATCTTTAAGATCACCATTTGCAGGTAAGTTGACCCCTACTTCAATATTTCCAGTTTGCTTTGGCTTGCCGAATTCAGCAGGAATACTAAGTGGTTTGGGTGCATATGAGGATACTTCCCCACTTTCGGGATCAACTGCATAGCCAAGAAGAAACTCATCATTCGAGGTTACCATGAAGTTGTCTTTATTTAAGTGAAAAGCACCGTTACGCGTTAGTTCGTTGATCTCTGGCACCATGCGGTCTTTCGATACTGCAAAGAAACCTGTACCACTGACACGCAGGTCCATTGGGTTATTTGTATAAATACTTGAACCTTCGTGGAACTGTTGCGCAACTTTACTTGCTTGAGCACCACCACCAGGAGTAGTCTTTCCGTTAGTAAACAACGAGCTTGAATACACATCGCCGAACTCTGCTCGAGACTCTTTAAAGCCAAACGTGTTTGCATTCGCAATATTGTTACTGGTTGTATTCAAGTCTAATTGTGCAGCGGATAGGCCGCTCAAAGCTACATATGACATTCCAATATTCTCCTAATCTCTCTAGCTAGCATAATCACTCTTTTAAAGAGTTACGCTTTACCAACTTCTAGTACTTCAGCAAGTCGTACTGGCGATGTAAAACCAGCCAGATTGAGTAGTACGTTGCCATCACCCTTACCAAGAAGCACACTGTTCACGTTCGCATAACTGGAAACTTGGAACTCTGTGTTCTCGCCATCCAGTAAACCCGACGCTTTCACGTTGTATTTACCAGCCGGTAATGGGTTACCGTCTTCGTCTTTTCCATCCCATTCAACACGTGTGTCGCCTGATGGTTTAGAGCCGATATCAAAAGTGCGAATCAATTGACCAACTTCATTCTCAACACGGACGATTACATTGTCCATTGCCTGAGGAAGCTTAACCATTGACGCCATACCGCCATCACCGGGTTTCACACCTGCCGCACCAGGAACCAATACATCGCGGCCAACCAAAGAGGATGCCTGTAATGCTTGGTTAGAAGTCATTGATGAATTCAAGCTTTCAAACTGTGTATTCATTTTGCCAATGCCATCTACGGTCGCAAATGAAGCCATTTGCGCAATCATCTGGTCATTGCTAACCGGCTTAAAAGGGTCTTGTTGGGCTAATTGCTTAGTCAACAAAGATAAGAAGTCTTCTTGTTTAAGATCCTGCTTACCTGTTGTTTCGTCGGGCTTTTTCGCGCCATCTTGAAGACTCTTAAGCTGGTCAACATAGGACAAGCCGCTTTGACCAACATTGTTGTTGATTCCAGCCATTTGTTACCTCCTTATCCTTATTGACCCATCTGCAGCGTACGCAGCAGCATTTGTTTACTCGAGTCAGCAACCTGCACGTTTGTTTGGTACGCGCGTGATGCCGAAATCATGTTGGCCATTTCTTCCATAACGTTCACGTTAGGCTTGTAGATATAGCCTTCGTTATTCGCTAATGGGTGATCTGGGTTGTACTCCGCGCTCAACGGCTTATCGCTTTCCACAATACCTAATACTTTCACAGGCACAGTGTGACCACTGTTGCGTGCTTTATTTAACTCAGCGCCGAACACTGCGTGGCGAGCCTTGTAAGTTTCTTCAGCAGAACTACTTACACTGTCCGCGTTCGCAAGGTTGCTCGAGGTCGTATTTAGACGAACAGATTCAGCACTCATCGCTGAACCAGTCACATTGAATACATTGAATAAACTCATCTAATTATTCCCCTTTAATCGCTTTAGTTAAATTCTTGAACTTACTTCCTAGGAAGTCGAGAGAGGCTTGATGCCTAATTTGGTTTTGCATGAAAAGGTTTCTTTCCAAATCCAAATCAACCGTGTTGCCATCTCCTGTATCAGGTTGGGTAGGAATTCGATACTTCGTTTCCCCGTTCACCGTTGTTGAGGCAGAAATGTGCCGACCATCTGTACGGCTAAGACCAATACTTGCCCCAGAACTTGCCGCTTGCAGCGATTTCTTAAAGTCTAATCCTTTTGCTTTATACCCAGGCGTGTTTGCTTGCGCGATATTGGTGGAAAGCACCTCAGCGTTACGCTCACGTACACCAACGGTGTGCTGGTGAATGCCTAAAGCATTGTCAAAAGAAATAGCCATGTAAACCTCAACTCAAGAACTGACTGTTATGAGATAACCAAAGCAATATATATACCAACTTTTAAAACAAAGCGGGCTATCAATACTTTTACAGGTTACTCGTGGGTAAACTTGCAATATACAAGCCAAAAAATAGAGTAAATTGGAATGTCACTCTGACTTAAAGATATAGGTTAAGCCGGAAAAAGAAAACCCAGCACTTGGCTGGGTTTTGAAATTAGGCAGTAACGTTGCACCTAAAACTGGTGCCACTCATTACTTTAATTTGTAGATGATGCCTGGATTACAGCGAACCATTTCAAAACGATCCGTTAAGCCTGTTAGCGATTCAGACGCACCCAATAATAGGTAGCCACCAGGATTCAGGCTGTTTGCCATCTGGTTAAGTACCTTTGATTTCATATCAGGCGAGAAGTAAATCAGCACGTTACGACAAAAGATGATGTCGAACTTACCTAACAATGCATAGCTGTCCATCAGGTTCTGAGGGCGGAAGTTCACCATGCGCTTAACGTTATCTTTCACTTTCATACGGCCATCGCCCGCATCTTCAAAGAAAGTACGACGACGCTCAGGAGAAAGTCCACGTCCCAATGCAAGGTTGTCGTACGCGCCAGTGCGGCACATATCCAACATACTTGCTGAGATGTCAGTTGCGGTAATCGATACATTTGGCAACATACCTGGCTTACGAGCTTGAGTCTCAAGAATCGTCATTGCCATTGAGTATGCTTCTTGGCCTGAAGAGCTTGCCGCAGACCAAATCTTAATAGGACGTTTATTTGCCGCTATTTCCGGTAGAAGTTTATCCGCAAGCACAGCAAACGGGTAAGTATCACGGAACCAAAGTGTCTCGTTCGTCGTCATGGCATCGACTGCAGCCACACGCAGCTCACGGTTTCGACCTGTTACTACATCTCTCAACAAATCAGACAACGAAGCTAACTTAAACTTCGTTACTAATGGGCTTAGACGGCTGCGCACTAAGTACTGTTTGCTGTCACCTAATACAATGCCACATTGAGATTCTAAGAAACGGCTGAAATCGCGATACTCTTGATCACTTATTGTTATAGCAGTCATTAATGTCTCTTTTAGTTAGTTAACGCAGCTTTTACCGCTGCACCAAGCTCATCGGGGTTGAACTTCGCGATGAAGGAGTTAGCTCCTACACGCTCAACCATGGCTTGGTTAAATACACCACTCAATGATGAGTGTAAAATTACGTATAGATCTTTAAGTTCCGCGTGACGACGAATCTCAGCAGTCAGCGTATAGCCATCCATTTCTGGCATTTCGATGTCTGAAATCACCAATGAAATCTGATCGTAAATACTGCCTTCTGATGACATCTCCACCAGCTTCTCATAGGCTTCTTTACCATCTTTCACTGAAATAACTTCAAAACCAATCGACTCAATCGCACGCTGAACCTGCTTACGAGCAACAGTTGAATCATCAGCAATCAAGATACGACGAACCAATTCTTTACCTTGTTCTACTTCTGCGATTTCTTCAGCAATTTTGCTGTCCATTGTTTCATCAACAGGTGAAATCTCCGCTAGAATTTTTTCTACATCAAGAATTTCTACCAGCTCATTATCAATGTTGGTGACTGCAGTCAGGTAATGGGCTTTGCCTGCACCATCTGGCGGCGGAAGAATCGACTCCCAGTGCATGTTAATAATGCGTTCTACTGAACTGACCAAGAAACCTTGAATGGTTCGGTTAAACTCAGAAATAACCACAAAACACTTTTCAACATCCGTTGTAGGACGGCCACCAATCGCTAAGCTCAAATCGATTACAGAGATCGTTTGGCCACGAATGTGTGCTACACCTTTAACCAGTGGGTTCAAGTTTGGCATTTTTGTCAGTTTAGGGCACTGAAGTACTTCTTTTACTTTAAAAACATTAATGCCGTAACGCTGACGCCCCATTAGGCGAAAGGTTAGTAATTCTAATCGGTTTTGACCGACGAGTTGCGTACGCTGATTCACCGAATCAAGAATACCCGTCATGAGCTCATCTCCATATCAAACTTTTTTGTATAAAAAGTGTTAGTCTACTGCAGGCTACGAACCACTAGAGAAACGGAATGATATATCATAAAACAAATCTGCCGCTTTTTTCCATAGCAATGTGTAGAGCTACTTTTAAAACTGTCGCTAAGTTTATCGGCATTTTATCAATATTGTTTAGTTTTTTTGTACAAGCTGCGACTCCAGAGCAAATTGAAATGATTCAGTCTGCGGCTGAGCAACACATCCTAGAGACAGTTGAGCAGCCACAAGGCGGCGAACTCTTTGTTAACTCAGCAAATGTGGACTCTAGAATCAAAGCAACAGATTGCCCTATTCCTCTAGATACCAGCGCCTCAACCACCAGCAATACCCGTAGTAGCATTACGGTTTTAGTGCAATGTGTTCCTGATGAGTGGCGAGTTTACGTGCCGGTACGCCTTTCAATGTCAGTACCACTAGTTACAACAACACGCTCACTAGCAAGAGGCGAAATCGTTGGTCAATACGATGTCACCACCGCTATGATTTCGCTTAACAAGTTTCGTCGCCAAGGTTTCACCGCTCCCCAACAAGTGATCGGCGCTAAGGTAAAAAAGAACCTGAGGCCAGGTGATGTTGTCGAAAGAGGCGATATCTGTGTCGTATGCCGAAACGAGAAGGTTATCATACAGGCAGTAAAAGGTGGCATGACCATTACCACCAAAGGGACTGCGCTTACGGATGGCTCAATGGGTGATCAAGTAAGAGTGAAAAATGATAAATCACAGCGTATAATTGAAGGTATTGTTACCAGCATGTCTGAAGTCACGGTTTACTTTTAACTCTTTACTTCTAAATTGACGGTATCGTTAGTTATTTTGCTCTCAACTTTAACGCCAAAATATAACGGCTGCGGTGTTTTGTCCCTTTTCGACTATTGAGCTAAAAATTGTTAAAGTATTCGAACCCTTGGTCGATATTGATTGTACAGGTTCCCATTTTTGAAGAAAAAGGCTTAACTATGGCAGGCATTGATAATATTCGTTCAGGGCAAACCCTAACGACCACTAACCGACCAACTGTACGCTCTGATTCTAGCTCTGAGGCATCACGTTCTGATGTGTCAACTAAATCACCAGCAAGCAAAGACGCGGTTTCACTAAGCCAACAAGGCAAAGCGATTGGTCAGCTCCATCAAGACATGGCTGCACAACCAAGCTTTGACTCTGTAAAAGTTGCTGCAATCAAAGAAGCGATTGCGAACGGTTCATACACTGTCGATCCAGAGAAACTGGCTGACAACATGATCAAGTTCGAAGATGAATTAAAAGGCCTTTAAGAAAACACTAACTTTTTATTGAAGTTATTGTCTTAAAGTACACGAGGTTATGAATAGGTTTACGTTATGGCGGCACTAGCAGATTTAGTTAATTTTCAACTTCAAAATGCCAAAGCCTTATCTGAATTATTGAGTTCAGAGAAAACCGCTATTACGAGCCGACAATCAAACGATATTGAGCGAATCGCCAAAGAAAAAGTGGTCCTTGTTGAACAGCTAAGATCAACCGATCAACGAATTGCTACCCATACCAATATCTCAGAATTGACCGAGAACCCTGAACTTGCTCAGTTAGTCGCGACCATCAAGTCCATAGTGCACGACTGCCACCAAGCGAACCTAGTCAATGGCGAAGCCTTGAATCGAGCGCACCTCAGTTTCAAAAAACTCAGTAATATGATGCAGCAAAGCCATGGTAAAATTGGTATGACTTACAATGCCGGTGGCCAAACGCATACGATTTCTACGCTGGGAACCAATGTAAAAGCCTAATTGGGCTAATCTTCTTCGCACAACACCCTTCTTGCTTGTATCTGTATCTGTATCTGTATCTGTATCTGTATCTGTATCTCAGCCTACCCTTCTCGCTACACCGTCAAAGTATCTCTAAATCTGTAAATGCCCCTAATAAACGATAAACACAAAAAAGCGGCAAGTATTTTCATACTTGCCGCTTTTACATTCACTGTCGTTATTTATTGCCGCCCTGCCATCTGGAAAGCGAGAGCAACTTATACAACTCGTCGGTCATATGACTTAAATGGTCATAAAGACTAGAACAGCGTTTGTTGCCTCTTCTCTGGTACAGCTTGAACTTCGCCGTAATCGCGCAACTGTTCCATCTTACGAATATCGAGCTGAAGTTCGGTCACGTAACTATCGCCAACAGGATAACTGCGCACCACTTCAGCACCACGAATCACGCCATCGACAGCACCTGTCGTTCGCTCAGTACCTAATCGCTGATCTGACAGTTCAGCTCGGCCACTCACTCGCATACCATACACTTGCTCGGCAAGCTCACGATAGGCATCAATTTTAGATGCTCTCATGGCACGGATACGTTTCTCTTCGTCATTGCGGCCTGATTGCTCACTGATACTTGCGTAACCAACGGCAACTAAGAAGTCGTCTGGCCTCATACTTTGCAATGGCTGGCAGCCAACAAGCAGTAAGGCAGCAATAACAAATATTAACTTCTTCATCTCGAACTCCTAAGGGCGAAGAATAACGGTGTAAGGCTGAGTCATCGTTGGATCAGAACGAATAATGACACCATCTTGAGTTCGAATACTGTTCAGAGTATCTAGATCTCGACCAATACGATCCGCTGGCAAAAAGCCTTGCGCGGAAGCAACCACTATGCGAGTTTGCATGCCTACCACACGAGCATTAACTAGAACACCGCCCTCTTGGCGAAGCATAGTGCCTGTTAGTACGTACTGTACATCTTGCTCTTGAGCTAAGTCTTTCCAATCGCGGCTTAACGCGAAGTCACCTTGGTGAGTCACTTGAATAGAACCGGTTGTTTTAAAATCAACCACCTTAAATCCACGACGCTGAAACTGATGAATGAAACCTTCTGATACCGAGTTTCCTAACCAGTTTGTTGTGTCCATGTGTTGCAGGTCAACAAACGAAGTAATCGCTATCGGGGTTCTTGCTGAGATACTCGTATTCGAAATGATCAGATCTTCGGTCATACTTTCCACGAAAAAATCCATGGTATGACGAGGGCTATCCATCAACATAAACTGACTGCCTGAATACTCAGACTTGCCGTTATAGATTGGCGAATAAGCACATGAGGTCAATAACATGACACTCATTACTACGAGCCATTTTTTCATTCTCTTATCTCCAGATAGTTTTAGTGCTCCCTGTTCCAATATGTTCTCACCATTATTCTTTTCAATGGATTACAATGTTGGAACAGTCTTTGCTTTTCATTAATGGTTCAGATTAAGAAAAACGCACTTAAGTCAGCTTCAAGCTTATAGTTATTTGTTAAGCAATATTTATACCCAACTGGTAACGAATAGATGAAAAAAATAATTTCTTACTTATTTTCAATAAGTTCACTGATAACCATAAGCTTCAGTGCTCATGCCTCTTGGTATGAAGTTACCGGTACCGCAGCCATCGTATCGTCAGAGGAAACGGCAAGGGTCCATGCGCTGGAAGACGCGGTATATAAAGCAATCCAGTTCTCAGGTGCTGATATTGGTAGTATCTCCAACCTCACGCCCTATCTAGACGCAAACAAGAAAGAGTTTCAATTTACCAATCATGAAGTGCGCTACATCTTGGTAGAAAAAGAGAAAAAACGCAGTGGCAATATAATGGTCACTGCAAGGATCGACATCTATCCTTCGGCAAATGCTTGCCATGAGAGCCAATACAAGAAGACATTTTTGGTCGGCAACATTGATGTGACTTCCCCACAACAAGCTGTAATGGGTAGAATCTATAATATTGGTGATGATTTTAGCCATGTCGTTGACCGACAACTGGCCCAAGAATCTCGTAGCTTTGTTTCTGTTGGTACAACCAATTACGATATCGACAAACGTCGACCGGAAGTGATCA
The DNA here is from genome assembly GCF_025195005.1 of Vibrio sp. NC2. Taxonomy (NCBI): domain Bacteria; kingdom Pseudomonadati; phylum Pseudomonadota; class Gammaproteobacteria; order Vibrionales; family Vibrionaceae; genus Vibrio; species Vibrio sp. NC2. Next base: position 124,643 of record NZ_JANVFC010000005.1, on the reverse strand, counting down.
AAATGATCGCACAAGACACGGGAGCACAGTACATTATCGGCGGTGATATCACCGATTTAACTGCGACCATTGAGTCCAAGCTTCTAAAAGACGACATTATAAACCGTCAGTTTGCCTTAGAAATGCAAGTCTTCGATGGCAAAACAGGTCATCAGGTTTATAACCGTAGCTATCGTGAAGTGGCAAAATGGCCTTTTGCTAAGACCAGTGAGGTTGATACGCGCAGTGCTCGTTTCTGGGCATCAACCTACGGCAGTATGATGCTTCGCGTCAGCCGCAATATTATGTTGGACTTAGAATCAGAAGTATCATGTAAAATCACGCTTCCAGAGGTGGCTGCAGTATTTGGTAACACTGTGACCATTGATTTAGGTCGAATGCATGGCGTTCAACAAGGTGACAAACTGCAACTGTGGCACACCGGTTCGTTTATCGACCAACGAGGCTTGCCACGTAATAAGGTCTCTCAAAGCGATATCACGCTGACGGTTTCTCGCGTGTATGAAAATGAAGCCGAGCTCACGATTGATCAACCTAGCCTTGCTGGAAGCATTCAAATTAGTGATGTAATGCAGAAAATCATGTAGTTAGCGACAAGCTCACTTCATAGTTTCTAATAAAGCCTTAGCACTTTTGTTAAGGCTTTATTTTTTTCATGATGATTAGTTTCGGTTTTAACGTATTTGTCGTAACCTTATTAATAACATAATCATCATTTAGCAAACTATGAGCCAGAATAATCTAATTGGTGCGACCGGTTATCGATTTATATCGAAAGGCCAAACCGCTTTTAAAATCCACATCCATACTCCCGAAGATACGGTGTTACATCGTTCTGTCGGTTTTGTTCGTATGGGTGAAGACAAAGCACTAAAGAAAACCATCAAGTTAAGAGATGAGCTTGGCAGACAGCTCTGGGGAAAGTTTTGGCCAAAAGTTCTTAGAGAGCCCTATCTGATGACGCGTTTACCGCACAGTTTAGAACCTAAAATAGTATTCAAACCAAACCCGACTCAGACAGATCCCAAACATCGAGATGAGTGCTACATCGCTAAGTGGCGCGTATTCTCTGAAAGTGGTGAATACAAATACAGGACCAAAGTATGTTCTATACGCAAACACGGTCGACTTGCGGCCTACAGCCAAACCAAACGAGCACTCCTTGAGGCCCACAAAGACGTGATTGAGCTGCTTATCTTTATGGGACGACTGAACAGCATCGACCTGAAGTAGTACCAACTTCAGTAAAGCGAGTAAGCTAAGAATCAGCTTCCCATATTTAGCAGATACAGAAACAGCCGCATTGCGGCTGTTTTGATTTATAGGCTTTATCATTATGGTGCTTTAGCATGTTGCTACACCTTAATCGACCACCTAGCTTCGGCATATCTCCGACAGTGTCGTCAGTCGGCGTTTTGATTCTTTCACATAGGGGTTACTTTGATCCCATGCGTAACCAGCCAAAATAGAACACACCATTTGCTTAATCTTCGGGTTGGGATCTTGATAGAAAATCACATCCTGCAAGGTACCTGAGTACCACCCTTCAACATACGTTCTAAAGGTGTTTACGCCAACCATCAGCGGATCCGCATAATCACGGTCCCAATCAACCTTCTCACCATTGAGCTGCTTTTCCACGCACTCAACCGCAAACTGAGCCGACTTCATGGCAATTGTCACGCCTGATGAAAACACAGGGTCAAGAAACTCACCGGCATTACCCAGCAGCGCATACTTATCTGTTGCAAGGTGCTTTACGTTGGCAGAATAGCCACCGATTTCACCCGCAGGGTTCGGATACTCTGCATTTGCCAATATTTCAGCCAAACCCGGCTCTTCTGTTGCCAGTTGCTTAATCGCGGCAATCTTATCTTGTGGGTATGATTCAAAGAACTTAGGCTCCCCGACAATACCAAACGAAGAAACACCGTTGCTAAATGGAATCAACCAGTACCAAACATCAGGGTTGGTTGGATGCACCGAGATCAGGATTTTGTTACGGTCATATTCTAGATTGGTATCAATTTCTGCAATATGATCGTTAATGTGCGTAAAAATAGCTTTGCGTGGAGGAAGCGATGATGGCTCTTCTAAATCGAGCATCTTCGGTAACACGCGACCAAAACCACTGCCATCCAGCACGTATTGAGCTTCTAGCTGATAGCGTTCTCCATCAAGCACTTGTACGTCTAAAATGGTGCTGTCTTCAGTGAAGTTAATACCCATCAACTCATGTTGATAATCGATGGTCACACCTTGCGCTTCAGCCGTGTCTGCTAACACCTTATCAAAGGCACCTCGCTGAACCTGAAACGTGGTTCCCGGCCCAGCAGAGAACTTATCTTCAAAATTAAACGCGGTGTACACGCCATTTTTACGAAAAGCGGCACCATCTTTGAATTGGAAGTTAGCGTCAGCCACCGCTTCGCTCATGCCAGCTTGTTCAATCACTTCCATGCAAGCCGGTAACAAGCTTTCACCAATGGAAAAGCGCGGGAAAAGGCTCTTTTCAATCACTCGAACATCGATGCCTTTTTTATGAAGCAAAGACGCGGCAATAGACCCTGATGGCCCAGCTCCGATGATCACTACTTGAGTTGACAGTTTTTTCATTATTTAAGCCATGTTTGTTATTTTTATTGCGCGCCAGCTTTCAATTCAAGAAGCGTGTGACCAAGACCAATATCGTCGGTACGAGTTACCACTTCAAAACCCGCTTCTTCAACAATCTCTAAGAAATCTTCACTGCGGTAAAAACGGCTGTTGCCATTTGCCAAGCAAGTGAAGTAAAGAGAGGTCGCGTTTAAGCTATAAGAAGCTGCATCGTATTTCTGTGCATCCCAAAACAGTTCAAGGATATAGACAGTCGCGTCTTCTGACATATGAGAGCGAACACGCTTTAATATGCTCAGAATTTCCATTGGCGAGAAGCAATCAAGGAACTGGCTCATCCACCACACATCCGCGCCTGTCGGCAACGCTTGTTGTTTGTCGAGCATGTTGGCTGGGAATGGCGTCACTCGGTCTCGATGGCCATGTTGTGTCGCATTTGCCATTGCCATTTCTAGTTGCTGTGGCAAATCAACAATCGTAACCTCAACGTCGGAGTCATGGTTGCAGCACTGCATTGCCCACTTACCGGTGTTACCACCGATATCCACCAGCGATTTAGGTTTCTTGCTGAAGACTTTCTCAAGCAAAACAGGGAACGAACGGTCCGAATAGAAGTGATCGAACTTAAACCAACTCTCTTTGGCTTTTTCTGGCAATTGAGACAAGCCTTGGTAAATGGTTTCCCAATCACCCAGCTCCTTCAGGCCGGCAGGTGTGCCTTCTTCAATCGCTTCGGTTAGATGCATCATCGCTGCGTAACAAACATCGGCTGTGAAATCCATGTTTGCGTTAGTCATACCATCGTGCAGAAGGTAAAAACCAAGGTTGGCCATTTTATAGTTAGGTTTGTCCCAAGTAACAATATGAGCACTTAACGCCATATCAAGCAGAACTTTTACGCCGTACTCAGATACGCCCGTTATTTCCGAAAGAGTCTCTGCAGGTAAACCATCATTACCCGCGTCATCTAACGCTTTCAAGATACCTAAATCACGAAGTGTACGGGCAGTATGAAAAACAATGGGAGCGAAAGACAATTTCTGCGCTTCTGTTTTTGCTTCTAATGCGTTGAATGGATCTAATTTATATTCCGACACGAAAAACCTAACTTTAAATAATAGAGGATTACTCAGCTGCCATTTGTGCAAGCTTACGTTTAATATCAACGTTTAAGTTATTAACCCAACGGTTGTAATTACGGTGTATTTCACCATCGTCGTACTTCAAATTCTCTGATTCAACGTAAAGAATAGAGTAAAACTTGTCACTATAAGGAATTTCAATCACAGCATGGTGTGAACGAACATACAGTTCTGCACGGATCAAGCCAGGCTTTATTTCTGAAACCAACCAGCCTCGGTTTTCAGCAGACTCATAAATAGCTGATTTCACCTGTTTACTTTGAAGATTAAGTGCAACTGGAGTATCCTCAACATTCATTACAGGTTGGACACGTCCACACCCTGCAAGAACGAATATGAATAACATTGAAACGGCTATTTTTAGTAATTTCATTTAAATTCCTTACCTGTGTTTATTTATAAGCACGCATAGTATTTAGTTAGACCCAAAGCAAATCAATACTCTATGTCAAATCAATCCCAATTAATGTCGTTTAATATTGAGAAATGGTCTGCAAATTCTGCGGGGCTCAATTCCGTTGCCGAATGGCAAACATGGAGCACAAATTTAGATTGGCCACAAGATGGCTCAACTGAATTTAAAGCCATCCCGCCGATGATGCGTCGCCGAATGAGCCTGCAAAGTAAGCTTGCCGTCCAAACCGCATTGACTCTATTAAAAGACACCTCGGTTGATTTTCTGGTTTTTGCCAGCCGACATGGTGAGCTGCACCGAACTGCCACATTGATTCAAGCAATCTTAGAAGGTGATGACGCCTCACCAATGGCGTTCTCGCAGTCGGTGCACAATACCGCTGCTGGTCTCACAACGATTGCCGCAAAAGCGCCGATTCCACTGACCTCTATCGCTGCTGGGCAAGATACCTTTCATAACGCCCTGATTGAAGCTTACCTTTATCTTCACCAATACCCATCGCATAGTGTCTTAGTCATCGACTTTGACCAACCGCTGCCTGAGCTTTATCAAGAATACGAAACTCAGCACTATGCCGATTATGCTCTGGGTTTAGTGCTCACGACTGGCAGTGAATACTCTATTACTAGAACAGTAGAAGCCAACCAAGTATCTTCCGGGTTACCACAAGGGCTACAAACGCTCCAACATATCTTATTGGGTACAAATAAGTGGACTGTTGCTGGCAAGCACCAAACTTGGTCGTGGATAAATAACGCCAAGACAGGAACACAGCAATGAGCAAGTTAGACCAATATTGGCGAGTGTTTGCGACAGGATTCTGCTTTACCACCTTTGGGCTGGGAGGCTTAGTTCTCAGCTTTTTGATCTTGCCTTCGATCGCACTCACCACATCAAACACCATTCAAAGAGAGCTCAAAGTTCAGCGACTGATTCGCTTCTCATTCAATGCTTTTTGCCAAATCATGAAGTTCACAGGAGCAATTGATTACAGAATTGATGGCGCCGAACTGCTACGTAAAGATCGCAACTGCATCATCGTTGCCAACCATCCGAGCTTAATCGACTATGTGCTGATCGCCTCTCAACTTCCTCAATGTGATTGCCTCGTCAAAGCGGCAATATGGGAAAACCCGTTTATGAAGAGAATTGTTAAAGCAGCGGGTTACATACCCAATCAAGCACCTGATGATCTTTTAGAACGTTGTGAAGAACGCTTTTCACGTGGCAATGTACTGCTGGTTTTTCCCGAAGGGACTCGCACAACACCAGGAATTGAACCATCATTACAACGTGGTGCGGCGCAAATTGCCACTCGAACACAAACCGATTTACGCGTGATTCATATTACGGTTTCTCCGACATTCTTAACGAAAGAGAAAAAATGGTATCAAGTTCCTGCTACGAAACCCTTTTTTCATATCGCGGTGAAAGGTAAAATAGAAGTCGCACCATTTATTGAGAATGCAAATAACTTAACTTCGGCAGCAAGACGCCTTAATCATCATCTTGCACATACTATATTCCCTTCCGAAGAAAACATTTAGCTCATCAATAAAACAACCGGCGATATCGGCATTTCGAAAATACCTCGCATAATGTAGAATCGCCCCCTTAAAGCAGCATTCAGATAAAGCATTAAGTAGGCCAAAGTGGAAACATTACACAACGAACTGAAACAACTGATCATCGACGCATTGAACCTTGAAGACATGAGCATTGATGAGATTGAAACAGAAGCTCCACTATTTGGTGATGGACTTGGACTAGATTCTATCGATGCACTTGAGCTTGGTCTTGCTATCAAGAAAAAGTACAACATTGTTATCGATGCCGACGATTCAAACACTCGACAGCACTTTGCGTCAGTTGAAAATCTAGCGAACTACATCTCTTCTCAAACAAACAACTAGACAGATCTTTATGACACAAGCGAACCAACAAGAAGTATACAATCAGGTTAAAGATGCGCTTATTGAGCTGTTTGAGCTTGATGCCGAAGATATCACGCCTGAAGCACACCTTTATCTCGACCTAGACCTAGACAGCATTGATGCGGTTGATTTGGTCGTTCATTTACAGAACGTAACGGGTAAGAAGATCAAACCTGAAGAGTTCAAAGCAGTGCGCACCGTTAATGACGTTGTGGAGTCTGTGGCTGAACTATTGAAGGACGCCTAATGCGTCCTCTGCTGACTTTATTGTCGGCAATCATACTTTTCACTTATCCAATAGCGGTTTACTTTGGACTCAACAAGTTTGGCCTACAAACCGTTGGCATCGTCTTAGCCGCTATCTTTGCTGTCCGCATTTTCACCGGCGGTCAGGCTAAGATCAAAGAGCTAAAACACCTAGCTTGGATCAGTGGAAGTGCCGGAATTGTTCTACTGGCATTAGGGTTAGCCTTCAAACAGCATGGCTGGTTAACCTATTATCCCGTCATCGTTAATGTTTGTATGTTGGCTGTATTCGCTTCAAGCCTATGGCAACCGCAAACCATTATCGAACGTCTTGCTCGACTCCAAGAGCCTGAACTTCCGCAAAGTGGCGTTGATTACACACGAAAAGTCACCAAAGTTTGGTGTTTGTTCTTTGTTATCAATGGCTCTATCGCCCTTTACACCTGCTTCCAACCTCTTGAAATCTGGACCCTATACAATGGCTTACTCAGCTATTTGTTCGCCGGGTTACTCTTTGCAGGAGAGTGGGTGGTAAGACAGCGCATTCGTCAGAGTTAAATTGTTATGACCCAAACCGTATCTTACATCTCATTGTCTGAACTCCTCAGTCAAAACCGAGCCCCTGAATCTATTGTCTGCTTTGACGACAATAGTGAGATTACTTGGCAAACATTTAACGACGACTTATCTCAACTCGTGAACCTTTTATCTTCATCCCATTTTCAACGAGTTGCGATTTGTACCCAAGACAGCTGCCTATTTTCGGTGGCCTTTTTGGCATGTGCTGTCAGCAAAAAACACATCATCTTACCGGGTAACTATCAACCTTGTGCACTTGCCGAATTGAGTGAACATTTTGACTGCCTGTTAGTTGATGACTCGATTGGTGAAGTTGATGTTAGTAACGTTCGCAATATCCAAAACTTATTGGACTCAAACCCCAAAGCACAACAACCTCTAATCGATAATCTTACGCCCATTGATTTGGCAGCCATCCAATTGACCCTGTTTACTTCAGGTTCAAGTGGTACGCCCAAAGCTATAGACAAAACCTTAGAGCACCTAGATATTGAAATCGCTCAGCTAGATAAAAACTGGGGCGATTTACTTAAGGGCAACCGAGTCCACAGTACGGTCTCACACCAACATATCTATGGTCTGTTGTTCCGAATTTTATGGCCACTTTGTTCTGGTGTTCCATTTGCTCGACACAATCTTGAGTACCCTGAACAAATCCTATCTCACGCTAACAAACAGAGCGTGCTGATCAGTAGCCCTGCGCTACTCAAGCGATTAAAACACGAGACAAAACCTGCACAGCTAGCTGGTGTGTTCTCTTCTGGTGGCCCTTTACCAACCGAATCGGCTCACCAAGCACTTAACTTGTTAGGACATTTGCCCATCGAGGTTTTTGGTAGCACTGAAACCGGCGGTATCGCATTTCGTCAGCAAGAGAGCGCTCAAACACCTTGGCAGCTTTTCGACTGTATTGAGGCTAGTCTCAACAGTGAGAATTGCATTAAGTTATTGTCGCCGTACATCGACAAAAACAACTGGTATCAAACCGCCGATGAGTGCGAAATGGTCTCGAGCAATCAATTCATATTGAAAGGCCGAACCGATCGAGTGATCAAGATAGAAGAAAAACGAGTATCACTGGTTGAAGTCGAAAAGCGACTAGAGCAACTTCCTTGGATCAGTGAGTGCGTGGTGATTCCATTTGAAGAACCTGAGCGCTTAATCTTAGCGTCGGTTTTGGTATTATCAGAGGAAGGCCAAGCGAAACTCGCCACCATGAGTAAAGGTAAATTCTGGTTGATGCTGCGTTCAGAGTTGAGAAAGTGGTTAGAACCGATCGCTATCCCAAGAAAATATCGTGTTGTTGACGAGATTCCCCTCAACAGCCAAGGTAAGCGGTTAACCTCTCACATAGAGCAGCTCGTAAAATCATAGAAATCGCTTATCGTGTTTTACACTGAGACTGTCTTTTTATATTTTTGTCACAACACCCATTTTCAGCCCAAGGATTCTAAGCACGCGCTATGGATAAGAGAAAACCAAACGTCATTGCTGTTGACTCTGTAGAGAAAGAATCGACTTTGACACTCCATGTTACTGGAGACATCACCGATTTTAAGGGGCACTTCAAGGGCTTCCCTATTCTTCCGGGTGTAACACAGATTGATTGGGCACTTCACTATGCAGTTCAAGAGCTGAGTGTCCCTGGTTACTTTAAAGGCATGGAAGTCATCAAATTCCAAGAGCCGATCCTGCCTGATTCGACCATTCAGCTGTCACTCAAGTGGGATGCTGACAAAGATAAGTTGAGCTTTAGTTACACGTCGAACAATGGCGAACAAACTCATTCTTCAGGCAAAATGAAGCTGGGAGAGAAAAGTGAATAGCGCTGAGGCGGTTTCTCAACACGCACTTGAAGAAAGCAACTACAAGGCTTGCTTCCTAATTCCGTGCTTTAACCACGGCGCAACCATGCCCTCGGTGGTCTCATCACTTCTTAATTTCGAAATTCCGATCATTATTGTTGATGATGGCAGTGAACTCGAGACCAAACAGTTTCTGACTCCACTTGCCGATAGCCCAAGCGTGACTTTGGTAACACTTCATCAGAACCAAGGCAAAGGCGGCGCAGTAAAGGCGGGCATTAAGCGAGCGCAAGAGCTCGGCTTTAGTCATGCCATTCAGATTGATGCTGATGGGCAACATGACCTAGACGCCCTACCCGCATTAATCCAAGCTTCACAAACTAAGCCCCAGCACCTTATCTCGGGTCAGCCGGTCTATGACGAAAGCGTGCCTAAGGCAAGGCTCTACGGACGCTACGCGACACATATCTGGGTATGGATAGAAACCCTTTCTTTATCAATTAAAGACAGCATGTGTGGCTTTAGAGCGTATCCAATCGATAAGACGCAAACCGTACTGAATAAATACGATGTCGGTTCGAGAATGGACTTTGATATCGAGATTCTGGTTCGCCTGTATTGGGAAGGCTGCGATATCGACTTCGTTGAAACGCGTGTTATCTACCCAGAGAATGGTATCTCTCATTTCGATGCACTGTGGGACAACGTAAAAATCAGTTGGATGCACACGCGACTGTTCTTCGGCATGCTGCCAAGAGCACCAAAACTGATCGCGCGTCATTTCAAGTCGGATTCAGCGAAGAAGTTATCGGCTGAAAATAGCCAAGATTCCTCGGCAGATTCAAGACAGGTAAATTCCGAACAGATAGGTTCAGAACAACCCCATTGGTCACGTACTCAAGAACGCGGCACTGTGCTGGGAATCAAACTGTTATTGGCCGTTTATACCTTGTTAGGCCGAGGCGTATTTAATCTGATTTTACGCGGTGTGATGCGTTACTACCATCTAACGGGCAAACGTGCACGAAACGCCTCAGAACAGTACCTATTTCAGCTTAAGGCATACGCTGAACAACAGAATATAGAGTTACCCGCTGAATTAACCAGTTATAACCATCTACTCTCGTTTGGCCATACCATGCTAGACAAGTTGGCGGCATGGAAAGGGGATTTTTCGGTCGATAACCTGAGCATTCATGGTCAAGAACAATTTGAGAGCATGGTGGCAAACCAACAAGGTGTGCTGATTCTGGGTTCTCATCTTGGCAATATCGAATTGTGCCGCGCTTTAGGTCGCAGACACTCAAACATCAAAATCAATGCACTGGTTTTCACCGAGCACGCCGAGCGTTTCAATTCGGTGATGAAAGCGGTTAACCCGCAGTCTGATTTAAACCTGATTCAGGTAACGTCAATGGGACCTGATACCGCTATCTTGTTGCAACAGAAACTAGAGCAAGGCGAGTGGATTGTGATTGTTGGCGATAGAACCTCCACCAGCAAAGAGAGCCGTTCAGTATGGGCAGAGTTCTTGGGTAAGGAAGCGCCCTTCCCTCAAGGACCATTTATGTTAGCCTCTGTTCTCAAAGCGCCAGTATTTCTATTATTTGGGCTACGTGATGACTCACAATCTAAGCCACATTTTAATGTCTATTTCGAGCATTTTAGCGACAAGATAGAACTACCCAGAAAGACTCGCGAACAATCTTTACAGCAAGTCGTGCAAAAATACGCAGACCGACTTGAGCACTACACACTGAAAGCACCGCTTCAGTGGTACAACTTTTTTAATTTTTGGACATTGAGCAAGCACCATGACGAAAAAGAATCCAAATAGCATCACCTTTGGTGCCGAACGCCTCACGATTGAGGATGTTGTCGCTATCTCACAAGGCGCAAAAGCCTCGATGAACTCAAGTGAAGCATTCACATCAAAAATCGACCGTGGTGTCGCTTTTTTAGAACGCCTATTGAAAGAAGAAGGCGTGATTTATGGCGTGACAACTGGTTACGGAGATTCATGTACCGTAGCAATTCCACCAAACCTTGTTGATGAATTGCCATTGCATCTAACACGTTTTCACGGCTGTGGTTTAGGAGAAATATTGTCTCACGAACAATCTCGTGCAGTATTAGCAACGCGCCTTTGTTCATTGTCACAAGGTGTATCTGGTGTGACTCATGATTTGCTCAACCAGATCGTTACTCTGATCAACCAAGATATCTCACCACGTATTCCTCAAGAAGGATCGGTGGGTGCCAGTGGCGATTTAACGCCGCTGTCTTACTTAGCGGCCGCACTGATTGGTGAGCGCGATGTTATCTACAAAGGCGAAGTTCGCCCTACTAGTGACGTCTACAAAGAGCTAGGAATTAACCCTATCAAGCTTAAGCCAAAAGAAGGCTTGGCATTGATGAATGGCACGTCAGTAATGACGGCTCTGGCTTGTATCGCCTACAAACGTGCAGAATATCTAGCTCAGCTGTCGACTAAGATAACGGCAATGGTATCTGTGGGTATGCAAGGCAACGACTTCCACTTCGATGAAGCCTTGTTCGCAGTGAAACCTCATCCGGGTCAACAACAAGTTGCTGCATGGCTGCGTGATGACTTACAAGCGGATCGCCCGCCACGTAACAGTGACCGCCTACAAGATCGTTACTCTCTACGTTGTGCTCCACATGTTATTGGTGTGGTTCAAGACTCTCTACCTTGGCTACGCCAAATGATTGAGAACGAGCTAAACAGCGCTAACGATAACCCAATTATCGATGGCGACAATGAGCGCGTACTGCACGGTGGACACTTCTACGGTGGCCATATCGCAATGGCAATGGATACCCTAAAAACAGCGGTAGCCAACCTTGCAGACCTACTTGATCGCCAAATGGCGCAGCTAATGGACTATAAGTTCAATAACGGTCTGCCATTTAACCTAACAGGCGCAGAAGGCGAACGTAAACCAATCAACCACGGTTTCAAAGCGGTACAGATTGGCGTTTCAGCTTGGACAGCAGAAGCATTGAAACACACCATGCCGGCAAGCGTGTTCTCTCGTTCAACCGAGTGCCACAACCAAGACAAAGTCAGTATGGGCACCATCGCAGCTCGTGATTGTTTACGTGTTCTGGAGCTAACAGAGCAAGTAGCAGCGGCATCACTTCTGGCGGGTACACAAGCACTCGAGCTTCGTAAACGTCACAATGAGCTTGATGAGCACCACATGAGTGAAAACCTAAAGTACATTCGCGACGAAGTGCTTAAAGAGTTTGAATTTATCGTAGAAGATCGACCACTTGAAGGCGATCTACGCCACTTCATTGCTCGTATTCAAAGTCAGCACTGGTCACTTTACTCATAGAGTAGCTAACCTCATAAAGTAGCTAACTTCATAAAGTAGCCAACCCTTTACGCAATATTGTTGAGAGTGATTTATGTCTGAAATCCTTCATCCATTACAATCTGAGGTGACTCTGATTACCTCATTCCAAGATGCCGACCCGATGGGCGTGATCTATCACGGTAATTACTTCCGATTTTTTGAAGAAGTAAGGCGCATCATGATGGATAAGATTGAGTACAACTACCATGAGATGAAGGACTCAGGCTACATGTGGCCGATCATCGACACGCGTGTAAAGTACATTAAGGCGATACCGTTCAATCATCAGATCAAGGTATCGGCTAAGTTGACTGAATGGGAAAACCGCCTGCGTGTTGACTACGAAATTCACGATGCCAACACAGGTGCTCGCATGACACGCGCCCACACCATGCAGGTTGCGGTGACCATTGAAGAACAAGAGATGTGCTTCGCTTCACCGAAAGTGTTTACAGATAAAGTCGAGCACTGGCACCAGTTTGGCTGCTTACCCCAATCAACTGAGCAGCAACCAAGCGACCAACAATCAGACCAACCTCAAGTATCTAACACACAGCAGCAGGTAAAACATGAGTCTGTTTAAACGCAGTCGCAAACACATCAGCATCGCACTACTATGGCTTGCCTCAATGATGGCGAGTAGTTTTGTTATTGCTAATGAAAGTACAGCTACGGTTGGTTCTATTTCAGATCTGCAAACAGTATTAAGCGCAAACAACATAGTGCGTGGTGAGTTCACCCAAACGCGCAACATGGAAATGTTCGCCCAGCCTCTAACATCACAAGGTACTTTCCTGTTAGACAAGTCGAATGGTTTGCTTTGGACACAAACTACCCCCTTTCCTGTTAGCTTGGTGCTAACCGATAACAAACTGAGCCAAAGGTTTGCCGATCAACCCGCTAAAATCATCACCGATAAAGAAAACCCAATGGCGTTTTATTTCAGCCATATATTCTTATCGGTGTTCCACGGGGATACGCAAAAACTCCAAGAACAATTCTCACTCGACTTTGAGCCTGCAACCAATACAAACACTGATGAAAGTGCAAACGCAAGTTCACAAGACACACGATGGACACTCACTCTAAAGCCGAAAAGTGCGCCGATGAACGCGGTATTTGAAGCCATTACTCTGCAAGGTCAAAATGATATTGAACGCATTGAACTGAGAGAGATTCGTGGAGACAGCACGGTGATCGAATTTAGTCAGTTAAGCCATCTACCGGAAGTATTATCAGATGCTGAAGCGCAACAATTCCAACTCTAGTCTGGCCCTTGTTTGGCTTGTTATCGTAGTACTATTTAGCGGATTGTTAATAAAACAATTCGCTTTTTCTTCGTCGGTACCGATTGAAAGCAACATTCTAAAGTTACTACCAGAAAACCAGCAAGACCCAATGGTAGAGCAAGCCTTTCAGCAGATATCCAGCTCGATGAGCGAGCAAGTAGTGTTTATCATCAGCGCCCCCGACATCGACCAAGCCATGATTGCGACCGACGCTTTTGAAAAAGCTCTCAACCAAAGAGCTTTTTCAAGTCAGCCAACTCTGTTTAAGCAAGTTCAAGGCAAAATCAACGCCAGCACCCAAAGCCAGTGGAGCGATTTCTACTTTCGTCACCGAGCTCAACTGCTGACCCAACAACAAAAAGAGACACTGACACACTCGCCGGATTCGCGAGCTCAATATGTCATCCAATCTCTGTACAATCCTTTCTCAGGCGTCACTGCAGCCGAACTGTCGATGGATCCATTTCTGCTATTTCGCGACTACATCAGTGCTGTTGGCGTTCAATCAAGTAACTTTGTTCTGAAAGAAGGGTACCTCACCGCTCAATCTAATGACCAAACTCATATTTTGGTCACGGCAACTCTGGCGGGCTCACCTTATAGCTTGGCGATTCAAGAACAACTTCCTGATCTTGATTCAATTGAGCGCGAGGTCGAAAAACAGTTTAGCGTCAAAGTGCAGCATACTGGTGTGGTGTTCTACGCCAATTACGGCACCGAAAGCGCGAAATCAGAAATCAGTACCATTGGTTTGGGCTCATTAGCCGGTGTTGTTTTATTGGTGTGGCTGACGTTTCGTAGTGCCCTTCCACTTGGCTTATCCTTGCTTTCCATCAGTACTGGGTTGTTGGTAGCGCTGGCAAGCACCGTCGCTATCTTCGGCAAGGTTCACTTGTTTAGTTTGGTGTTCGGTGCCAGCTTAATTGGCGTGTCCATCGATTACTCCTTTCATTACCTGACTGACCGTTTGGCGGCTGGTAACCAATGGCAAAGCGACAAAGGGTTGAAACATATTATCGTTGCGATCACCTTGGGTCTGATCACCAGCTTGATTGGCTACCTAGGTCTGTTGGTGGCACCTTTCCCGGGTTTACAGCAACTTGCTCTGTTTTCGTCGATTGGGCTTATTGCGGCTTACGCCAGCGTGGTGTGTTGGTACCCAGTTTTAGCTGCAAAACCAAGCCAAGAACGCCCGCTTCCCTTGTCGAAGCTTTGGCATACTTGGTTAAGCCTCTGGAGCAACCAAAAGTTTAGAATTGGCTTACCATTAATAGTGACTGTCGTTAGCTTGATATCACTCAGTCAAATTCGCTACGACGACGATATTCGCCAACTTCAAGCGATGCCAGATCAACTCAAACAGCAGGAGCAAGCCATTACTGAGGTATCAGGATTAGGCAGTGGCCAAAATATGCTGCTGGTGACCGCTAAGAGCGATCAAAAGCTACTCAAAAAACTGGCAGAAATCACCGCGAGCTTAGACTCTTTAATCGATAGCCAAGGTATCTCAGGATATCGCAGCATCAATCAGCAGTTGTTAAGTAAACAAGACCAGCATGATAACTATCAATTGGTTGAACAACTCTATCGCCAGCAAAGCCATATCTTACAGAACACTCTTGGTTGGCCTAGCTTTCCAGAATTACCTAAGTTCGAAGCAATCACGGTATCTGGTTTTTTGGAATCACCGGTGTCAGAACCTGTTCGACCACTTTGGTTAAAACCTATCGATGGACAAGCGGCGTCAGTCATTTTGATCAAAGACGTTACAAACTCAGCTCTGTTCTCTCAATGGCTCGATTCAAGCTTTGCTCAGCAACAAGGTGTTAAATACCTTAATAAAGCCGATGAAATCTCCGCTCTCTTTGCGGAATACAGAGTCAAGATCACCGAGCTATTATTGATAGCTTTGGCCGCTATTGGGATGGTTTTAGGTTGGCGCTACGGTGTGAAGCAAAGCCTATTAATGCTGTTGCCTTCATTGATTGCCGGAGTCGCAGGTCTAGCGGTCACGGGCATTTTAGGCTCGACACTGAATCTGTTTAACCTGCTTGGGCTGATTCTAATTTTAGGGATTGGTATCGACTATACCCTGTTCTTTGCTGAGCAGAAAAAATCGCTAAGCACCTTATTAGCGATTACCCTATCGGGTCTCACAACGTTGCTTTCATTTGGCTTATTGTCACTAAGTCAGACTCATGCCATTCATAGCTTCGGTGTTACTGTTCTGACAGGGATCTTTGTCGCGTGGCTACTTTCGCCACTCGCGATCAACAATAGCAAAAACGTAGAAAGACCAACTTCTCGAGAGGTTTTTAGATGATCAGGACATTAAAAATCACCTTCGTCACGCTAGTGGGTTTAATGCTCAGTGCCTGCTCGATGGTTTCTCAGCAGCCAACTGGTGCAAGTGTGTCTATCAACAAAGACACCGAGCTAGCACTACCATTGCCAGCTGAACTGGGATACTCCCTCACGGCCAGTCAGCTCATCAGCGCCACGTGGGAAACCGATACGCAGCAACTTCCTGTTCAAGTCGAAGTGACAGCGGATAAAGTGGTTTTGGCGGGGTTTTCTTCTTGGGGTACTCGCATCCTATCGCTGCAATATCAAAATCAAGTGATTGATACGCAGGTTTTGTCTGGGCTTGGCGCAACTTTGCCACAACCTGAACAGGTGCTATTTAATTTGATGCTGACCTTATGGCCGACTGAAGCCTGGACTCAGCCTTTGCAAAACATAAGTTGGCATCTAGTCGACACTGACAATACAAGAACCGTGTTTGACGACAACCAACAAGCCATTATTCGTATCGAGTATCAAGCAAAAGCTAATGAACCGAAGCTCTCTGGAGACATTATTTTCAAGCATTTGATTCAAGGCTACACCATCACCATACAAACGTTGAACTCAACGATTGTCGATAACCCAAGTAAGAGCTGAATACTATGCCTATTTATATCCAAGACTGTGGTTTCCACTCCGCGTTAGGCTCAAGCGTTGCTGACATTCATAGCAGCCTAAAAGGCGCGCGCGAATCAAACATGGTTGAAGTAAGCGATATGTTGAATGACGGTAAGCATACTATCGTGGGTAAGGTCGCGGGTGAACTGCCAAAGGTTCCATCCAATCTCGCACAATACGCCACTCGTAACAATCAACTGGCGTTATCAGCTCTAAATCAAATCCAAAACTCTATCGAACAAGCAAAGTCACAATTTGGCGCAGATAGAATTGCTGTGGTTATCGGCACAAGCACCTCGGGGATTTCTGATGGTGAAGCCGCTTTCAAACATAAATTGGCAAACGGTGAGTTTCCTGAGCAGTATCACTACTCCAAACAAGAGCTAGGGAATACCTCAGAGTTTGTTAGTCAATATTGCTCGTTGACAGGGCCAAGCTATGCAATCTCGACCGCCTGCTCATCAAGCGGCCGTGTTTTTCTTACCGCTCAACGCTTGTTAGATTCTGGAATGGCTGATGCAGTGTTGGTTGGAGGTGTCGACACCTTATGTAAGCTGACGCTCAATGGTTTTCATGGTCTTGAAGCACTTTCAACCACACATTGTCAGCCGTTTAGTGCCTCTCGAAATGGTATCAACATCGGTGAAGCGGCGGCGTTTATGTTGCTCAGTAAAACAAAACTGAATGTTGCTAATACAAACCAGAATATACCTAGCATTGCCTTGTTAGGCTGTGGTGATAGCTCTGACGCACACCATATTTCAGCGCCCCACCCTGAAGGGAACGGCGCTGAGCAAGCGATGATAAAAGCGTTAGATTCTGCTCAGTTACAAGCTGAAGACATCGGTTATATCAATGCTCATGGCACCGCAACTCCACTCAATGATTCAATGGAAAGCAAAGCCATTCATCGTATTTTTGCAAACAAGGTTCCCGTCAGTTCCACCAAGCCTCTCACCGGGCATACTCTTGGAGCCGCAAGTGCAATAGAGGCTGCAATAGCATGGCATATTTTAAAATATGACTTACCGCTTCCCATACAAAAATGTCAGGATAAAGCTGAAGATATTGAGATTGATTTGGTAAACTGTTCCCAGAAACTTAAAGTAAAGAACATCTTAAGCAACTCGTTCGCTTTTGGTGGCAACAACATTAGCCTGATCTTTGGTGTAGTAAATGACTGATATCCCTTCTGTAGACCAACTTCTTCCACACGATGATCCGATGATATTAATCGATCGTGCTATCAGCGTAGAGGCGTTGTCGATTCACTGTCAGGTCGATATTGGTGCTCATAACCTGTTCTTTAATGCCGAATCTCAAACCGTACCCGCTTATGTGGGTATCGAGTTTATGGCGCAGTCTGTAGCGGCATGGTCTGGATACCATGCGCTGAAAAACGGCACGACTCCTCCAATCGGCTTCTTACTAGGCTCTCGTCGTTACAAGTCACTGTGTGATGAGTTCACTCAAGGTCAGACCCTTGATATCTACGCCGAGCAACTGATGGAAGACAGTGGCATGGCCGTATTTACCGCCCGAGTCGAAGACCAAGGTGAGTTAGTGGCTCAATGCCAACTCAACGTCTACGTGCCGACCGAACAAAAATTACAAGAAATGAAAACTAGGAGCCCATCATGACCCGTCAGGTTTTAGTCACAGGTGCCAGCAAAGGCATTGGTAAAGCGATCGCTATTCAACTTGCGAAAGACGGATTTGAAATTGCCGTTCATTACATGGGTGACAAGCAAGGTGCTGAAGATACGTTAAAGTCGATCACCGAACTGGGTGGCGCGGGGCGTCTTATCCAATTTGATATCAGCAATCGCAGCGAGTGTCGCGAAAAACTTGAGTCAGATATTGCCGAGCATGGCGCTTACTATGGTGTGGTGAACAATGCGGGTATTACTCGTGACACAGCATTCCCAGCCATGACGGAAGAAGAGTGGGATGGCGTGATCCATACCAACCTCGACAGCTTCTACAACGTACTTCACCCGTGCGTGATGCCAATGGTTCAAAAACGCAAAGGCGGTCGAATCGTTACTTTGGCTTCTGTATCCGGCATCATGGGTAACCGCGGTCAAACCAACTATGCCGCAGCAAAAGCGGGCGTGATTGGCGCGACTAAGTCTCTAGCTTTAGAGCTAGCGAAACGCAAGATCACGGTAAACTGTGTCGCTCCAGGTTTAATTGATACCGGCATGGTTGATGAGCACGTAAAAGATCATGCACTCCCTCAAGTTCCACTGCGCCGCATGGGCGAGCCAGAAGAAGTCGCAGGCCTAGTCAGCTACCTAATGTCTGATATTGCAGGCTACGTCACTCGCCAAGTGATTTCAGTTAATGGAGGCTTAGTATGACCCGCCGCGTTGTTGTAACTGGCATGTCTGGTGTTACTGCCTTTGGTAATGACTGGCAGCAGATCGAGCCGAAACTGAAAGCGTGTGAAAACGCCACTCAATATATGCCAAGCTTTGAGCAGTATGATGGCCTCAACACTAAGCTAGCTGCGCCTATTGATGAATTCCAGTTGCCAAAACACTACAAACGCAAACAGGTTCGAGGCATGGGTCGGGTTTCTCGCTTAGCCACTGTCGCGACTGAAGATGCTTTAACACAAGCCGGGTTGATTGGACATGATGTTCTGACTAACGGCGAAACTGGCATTGCCTACGGGTCTTCAACCGGCAGTACCGATGCAGTTGGCGCATTCGGCGTAATGCTTAACGAGAAATCGACACGAGCAATTACAGCAACCACCTATGTTCAAATGATGCCACACACCGCTGCGGTCAACGTTGGACTGTTCTTTGGCCTGCGCGGTCGTGTGATTCCCACCAGCAGTGCTTGCACTTCAGGAAGCCAAGCGATTGGTTACGCCTATGAAGCGATCAAACACGGCTACCAAACCGTGATGGTTGCCGGTGGTGGTGAAGAACTATGCCCAACTGAGTCTGCCGTTTTCGATACCCTTTTTGCTACCAGTTTAAAAAACGACACGCCAGAAAAATCCCCTAGTCCTTACGACAGCGAGCGCGATGGCTTAGTTATTGGTGAAGGTGCCGGCACGCTTGTTCTTGAAGAGTATGAACATGCCGTTGCTCGTGGTGCAAAGATCTACGCTGAGATCATCGGCTTTGCCAGCAACTGCGATGCTGCTCATGTGACCCAACCTCAGATGGAAACCATGCAAATCTGTATGGAAAAAGCTCTGAAAGATGCGCAACTTCCGGCAGAAAAAATCGGTTATGTTTCTGCGCACGGTACCGCCACTGAAAAAGGCGATATTGCAGAGAGTAATGCGACCGCGAACATTTTTGGCGAAGTGCCAATCAGTTCATTGAAAAGCTACTTTGGCCATACGCTGGGTGCGTGTGGTGCGATTGAAGCTTGGTTGAGCCTAGAGATGATGCATTCAGGCTGGTTCAGCCCAACATTGAACCTTGAGAACATCGACGAACGCTGCGGCAAGCTTGATTACATCACAGGCTCAGGTCGCGAATTGGATGTTGAATATCTGATGAGCAATAACTTCGCCTTTGGCGGAATTAACACCTCAATCATCTTCAAAAAGATTTAAGCTTATTTATTAGCTAAAACTCGAGACAAATAAAAAGGGTCAGTAACCAAGTTACTGACCCTTTTTTTGATTCTAGCAATCGCTCAATTAAGCGTTAGCTTCACGCTCAGCGATGAACTCAAGAGCCATCTTGATGCGAGCGATTACGCGCTCTTTACCAACAAGCTCCATCACTGCATCAACAGAAGGAGACTGGCCGCCGCCTGTTACTGCTACGCGAAGTGGCATACCGATTTTACCCATGCCGATCTCTAGCTCTTCACATACTGCTGCAATTACACCATCTTTGATGTTTGCAGTAGTGAAATCTTCAAGTGCTTCAACCTTAGCAAGAGCAAGCTCTAGTGGGCCTTTAGCAACACCACGTAGGTGCTTCTTAGCTGCGCCGGCTTCAAACTCAGAGAAATCTTCGTAGAAGTAGCGAGATTGCTCAGCAAGTTCGATAAGCGTATTACAACGCTCGCCAACTAGCTTGATCACTTCAGTGATAGCAGGGCCGTTTGTTGTATCGATCTTTTGTGCATCTAGGTGCCATTGCAGGTATTTTGCAACGTACTCAGGCTCAGAAGTCTTGATGTAGTGGTTGTTCAACCAAAGTAGTTTTTCAGTGTTGAATGCAGATGCAGACTTGCTGATTGCGTTCAGGCTGAAGAATTCAATCATCTCTTCTTGAGAGAAGATCTCTTGGTCACCGTGAGACCAACCTAAACGAACTAGGTAGTTGTTTAGTGCATTTGGTAGGTAACCTTCATCGCGGTATTGCATTACTGATACAGCACCGTGACGCTTAGAAAGTTTCGCACCGTCATCACCAAGAATCATTGCACAGTGAGCGAAAGTTGGAACTGGCGCGCCTAGTGCTTCGTAGATGTTGATTTGACGAGGTGTGTTGTTGATGTGGTCTTCACCACGAACAACGTGTGTAATACCCATATCCCAGTCATCCACTACAACTACGAAGTTGTAAGTTGGAGCACCGTCTGTACGACGAATGATTAGGTCATCAAGTTGGCTGTTCGCGATTTCAATGCGACCACGAATTTGGTCATCAAAGACTACGCTGCCTTCTTTAGGGTTACGGAAACGGATAACGCATGCATCACCTTCTTTTGCTGCTTCGTTTGCTGCAACAATTTTAGGGTGGTTCGCATCGTAACGAGCCATTTCTTTGTTTTCTTCTTGTACTGCACGAATCTCATCAAGCAGTTCTTTAGACGCGTAGCATTTGAATGCTTTGTCTTCAGCAAGTAGCTTATCAACCATTTCGTTGTAACGGTCAAAACGCTTAGATTGGTAGTAAGGACCTTCATCCCATTCCATACCCATCCATTGCATGCCTTCTAGAATTGCATCAACCGCTTCTTGAGAGTTACGCTCAAGGTCCGTGTCTTCGATACGCAGAACGAATTCACCACCTTGATTCTTAGCGAATAGCCAAGAGTAAAGTGCAGTACGTGCACCACCAACGTGAAGATAGCCAGTTGGGCTAGGAGCAAAACGAGTTTTAACCGTCATTTAAATACCTTGATTATGTAGGTGATTCTTTTAGTGATTGCCATTACAAAGCCTGCAACAGAAAAATATCACTAAATTTTGGGCGCTATTTTATCACCACCGCTTAAATCTACAATCAGTAGTGAATGATTAATGCGCGGATCTTGTGCGAAAGCGACTGTAGAAAGGCCAAATCCAGCTTCGATGTAGCAAATCTATAGCCTGAGCCAGTAAATTATAGCCATGCTTTTCTTTAACTCTCGCCTATCCCACAAACTTAACCCACCCATTCATATGCCACTAAGATCAAATTCTTGAATTTATGTTTGACCTTACCCTTACGGTAAGGTTTATGTTGGGCGTAGATGAGAATTGGAGTATCGATATGAACCATTACACAACTGCACTCAACGGCCTAAATTGCATGGGATGTGCGAAGAAAGTCCGCACACTGTTTGATGGTCTAGATAATACGAAGATCAACGATATATCGCCGACATACATCGATATTTCCACTCCTTTTAGTTACGTTCAACTCAACGAACAACTAGCGACGCTTGGTTATAGCATGGGTAATAAACTGCACCTTTCGCTATCTGGTCTTAGCTGCGGTAAGTGTGTGAGCAAGCTGACTCTGGCGATTCAACAAACTGAGCAAGCCTCAAATCTAAACGTCACCAAACATGAATTGTCGTTGGTTACTCTGCTTGAAGAATCCGAGATTATTGAGCTAGTCGAAAGTGTGGGTTATCACGCAGCTCCCTACTCTGAAGCCAATAACCTTTTATCTAATTCAGGTTCAGGTTCAGGTTCAGATTCAGACTCAGAAGAAAATAAAAAACCAACGCCGGCTGAACCGACACAAGCTAAACCTGCAGCTAGCCAATATACTTACCACCTTGTTCTTGAGGGAATGACGTGTGCAAGTTGTGTTTCTTCGGTAGAGAAAGCGCTGAAAAAGAATGAGTTCGTCGACCAAGCTCAGATCAACCTCGCTGAACAGACAGCCTTGGTCTTCACCTCTAAAACACGTGACGTCATCGAAAACGCTCTAATAGAGTCGGTGAAAACCGCAGGTTACGGCGCCGAGTTCGTTGATGACGCGGCAACTCAACAACAAAAACAGCGAGAGCAACAACTTCGTACCCAAAAAGCTTTCCTAAAGAATTCAGTAAGCGCGCTGTTTATCGGTGCTCCGCTGATGGCGTGGGGTCTGTTCGGTGGCAGCATGACCATTGCTACATTTAACGACCAATTAGCTTGGGGATTAGTTGGTGTGGTCTGTTTGATACTGCTTGCGACTTCAGGACGCAGCTTCTTCACTAACGCTTGGCAGTCTCTCATGCATAAGCGTGCAACCATGGATACGTTAGTTGCTTTAGGTACGGGCGCTGCATGGTTCTATTCAATGCTGGTTGTACTGATTCCATCATGGTTCCCAGAACCATCGCGTCATGTCTATTTTGAAGCAAGTGCAATGATTGTCGGCCTTATCTCTTTAGGGCACTACATTGAAGCCAAAGCCAAAGCTCGCACCACAAAGTCTCTACAGGCACTGATTAATTTACAGCCTCAAAAAGCGGTGGTTATTGTTGATAGCAAAGAACAAACCATCGCCGTAGAGGCGATTCAAGTCGGTATGCAGGTACGAGTAAAACCCGGAGAAAAAGTACCTGTCGATGGTGTAGTGGTATCTGGCGAATCTTATATCGATGAATCGATGCTGACTGGCGAACCGCTTCCCAACGTTAAATCGCTCAATGATAGGGTTTCAGCAGGAACTATTAATGGTGATGGCAGCTTAGTTATTGAAGCGACTGGGATTGGCTCAAGCACCATGTTGGCTCGAATCATTCAGATGGTTCGCCAAGCACAAAGCAGCAAACCTGCGATTGCCAAACTTGCCGACTCTATCTCTGCCGTTTTTGTTCCGGTCGTCGTCGCAATCGCAGCCGTTGCCGCCTTAGTTTGGTTTTTCTTTGGCCCACAGCCAAGCGCGAGCTACATGCTAGTCGTATCAACCACAGTACTGATTATCGCTTGTCCATGTGCGTTAGGCCTAGCAACGCCACTGTCGATTACTGTTGGCGTGGGTAAAGCGGCTGAGTTTGGCGTTCTAATTAAAGATGCGGATGTATTGCAGTCTGCCAGCAAGATCGATGCTGTTGTGTTTGATAAAACAGGTACGTTGACCCAAGGAAAACCAACCGTTCAACAGGCCTTTTACTCTAATCTAACGGAGCAAGAGTTACTGGCTTATGCTTATTCAGTAGAAGTGGGATCTGAGCACCCACTCGCCAAAGCCGTTTGCCAATATGCAGACAGCCTACAAGTTTCAGCACTACCTCATAGCGAGTTCGAAAACCAACGAGGGCTTGGCGTACAGGCAACTATTAACGGCAAGAACGTGCAAGTTGGCTCGCTTAAATACCTAACCCAGTTAGGCATCAATACTGAGATTGGCGCGGATTTTATCGAACTTTGCCGCTCGCAAGCGTGGACGCCTATTTTCATTGTGATTGACCAAAAACTCGAAGGCATATTGGGCATTTCAGACGCATTAAAAATAGATAGCAAACAAGCCATTGCTCAACTAAAATCCGCCGGAATTCACACCGTGCTATTAACAGGCGACAACGATTCTGTTGCTCAAGCGATTGGTAAAAGTGTCGGTATCGACGAGGTTATCTCGGAGGTGCTTCCAGAGCAGAAAGCTCAGCATATTGTTCAGCTTCAACAGCAATATAAGAGTGTTGCTATGGTCGGAGACGGTATTAACGATGCACCAGCTCTTGCTCAAGCAGATATAGGAATCGCAATGGGCAGTGGCAGTGATGTCGCGATTGAAAGTGCGCAAATGACGCTACTCAACTCATCGCCATTATCAGTAAGCAATGCGATCGAGTTGTCCCAAGCGACCGTAAGAAATATGAAGCAAAACCTGTTTGGTGCCTTCATCTATAACTCGCTTGGTATTCCTATCGCAGCCGGTGTGCTCTACCCATTTTTCGGATTTCTGCTTAGTCCTGTCGTTGCAGGCGCTGCGATGGCGATGTCGTCAATTACGGTAGTAAGCAATGCCAACAGATTAAGACTTTTCAAACCCACACATTCTAATGTCAACAAAAACCATATTCATGAGGTTAACCATGATTCGTAAAATTATGACTCTTACAGCACTCGCTGCAATTTCAGGACAAGCTCTCGCGACTGATGTTCTAAACCATAAGTCTCCATACTGTGGCTGCTGCACAGAATGGACAGAACATATGCGAGATGCTGGGTTCGATGTTACAGAGAAGCTCCACGATGATATGAATCCAATCAAGCAGAAGTTAGGGGTAACGCAAAAACTAGCCTCTTGCCACACTGCAGAGATCGACGGTTACGTATTTGAAGGGCACATTCCAGCAGAGGACGTGAAAGCCTTTTTAGAAAATCCACCACGTAATGCGATTGGCTTGGCAGTTCCAGGCATGCCAATGGGCTCTCCGGGCATGGAATATGGCGATAAGAAAGACGAGTATTCTGTGTATGCGTTTAATGAAGAAGGTCAGGTGTTTGAGTACCGTCATTACAACGGAAAATAAAGCTTAACTAGACCAACGCCAAGCAATTAAAAGAAGTCATAAAAATTGAGCCTAGCATGAGTAAACCCAAGACTGTGGTTTACTTGCTAGGCTCTTTGCTTTTGGACAGTAAAGCAAATCTTGTCGCGGCACCAACCGGGCTGTTAGTGCCGCTATATTTCTCGCTAATTGGCTAAGAAGCTATTTAACAAAAAGCTATTTAACAAAAAACTAATTAGCGAAGAAGCTCACTCGGCTAATAATCTAATAGACTAAGCAGCCAAGTGAATCGGCTTAGAAGCCGTAAGAAGCACCGAATACGAATGCGTTGTTCTGCTTAGAATCGCCGTTTGCGAAATCTACACCGTTAGCTTGGCTACGGAACTCAAAGTAAGGTTGAACACCTTGACGAGTCCATGTAGCACGTAACTCATGATCCATCGCTTCAGCATCAATCATGTATACGTTGTTGTAGCTAAGTGCTAGGTCAGCATTCACTGTGTAACCAATGCGGTTATCCATGCGGTAATCTGTATCAGCATTAGCAGAAGTATCATCGATGTGTGCACGAGTACGGTTGCTAATAGAAATACCGTTATCGAAGTTGTAGCCGATCTTAACTAATGGACGGAACTGAATACTCTCACCCGCAGAGAATAGGTGTTGGTAACCCGCAGCAACCCATAACTTGTCAGTGATGTTGAAAGATTGCTCACCACCGACAGTGATGCCTGGAGTAGTATTACCTGCACCGCCATTTTCAGATTCAAGTTTGCCAAGTTGGATGCCATCAAACTCAGAATAAACCGTGAAGCCGCCTAGAGAGTTGTCAAACGTGTGACCAGCTTCTAGCGTAGAAGTCATATCAGAACCGTGGATACGGCCATCGTCATGAATTTGGATGTTACCTGTAACGTAAGAAGAACCAGCAAAAGCACTAGAAGCAAAAGCAAGAGAAAGTGCACTTAGAGCGATAATTTTTTTCATAGTAAACTGCCTTAGTTTGATTTTTTCAGCGGCACATCTTCGGTACATCATTCACCTTCACCGCTTGAGTAGTTAGTTGCCTCCCTTGCATGAAATCTATGTTGCTCGAATTAATTTGCGTTTCAAAATAAAAGAATGAGCAGAGTGATCTCTCTCACTATCAAAAAAGAACAAGTTATTTAACACATTAAAATCAGTCACTTAAAAACATAAAAATTGATAAAAAACTCAAGATTAAAAAACGCACAGATCAGGATCACATTATTTTACGATGCAAAATTAGATTTAGTTGGTTGAATCACACCTGATTTAGAGTTTTTGATGAGAGACTTATTTTTTGAAGAGAATAATGAGAAGCGCGTCACTTTTGCGATGGAACTCACCTTATGTACATTGTTGACGATATACATAAAGGCTATTTCTATATGTTTCAGTTTAAGAGAAGTGGCTAACTTGATTTGGACGAAAAAAAAGCTCCCACTCTTATCTGAATCAGATAAAAGCTAGGGAGCTCATCTATTAATTTTGCTTGTCGATTATTTTACCAAAGTTACTCGACTTACTTTCTCGCCACTTTCAGAGATAGAGCGGATATACGTTTCACCAGAAACCGAAGGACGTTGCTGCTCATCATAAGTCAGCCAGTTTTCACCATCAGCTGAGTATTGAAGCTCTACGCCTGGGAATTGAACGTTCATCGCTAGCTTACCATCAACAACCTGAGCACCTGGAACTGGTAGTCGGTAATCAATACCCGCTTTCTCGAGCTTAGCCAGCTCACGTTGACCAACAATATTCGCGAAGCGATTAAAGTCGCTGTTTAGAGCCTGCTTATTCACTAAGTCAGTAGCTTGAGAGTACTCAACGCCCACTTTGTAGTCGTTTTCCCAATCTGCTCGGTGCCATGCACGCTCTGCCGCAGCAAGAACACGAGGGAACACCATGTATTCATACTGCTCGTCAGTACGTACAGTTTCAGACCAAAGCTGCGCTGACAAACCGTAGAAAGGTTTCGCTTCAATCTCACCTTTACCACTGAAGCCATTGCCGTCACGGTCTAGTGACGTTTCTGCATTTTGTGGCATGTTCTCTGGAGCAAAGCCAAACATCTTACGAGTATCGGTTGCACGCGTAGCCCAGTAGTAACCACGTTCTGCTGCATCTACTTCGTATGGCATATCCATATATACGTAATCTGGGTTAGAAACAATTACGTCATAACCTTTCGCAGACCAGTCGTAAACTGATGAAGTGCCACCCCAGTAAAGAACATCCCAGAAGTTAACGCGCGTACTTTCTGTTGCAAATGCTTCTTCACCTTCGCTGTATTTCAGGCCATCTTGCCACGCTTGGAAGTGTGGAATACCCTTCTCAGCAACAATCTTAGACACCTCTTCTGCAAAATGGCTTGGCAGGTGACCGAAATCGCTTACTGTACCGTCAGCAATTAATTTCTGACATTGTGGAGACTGTTGGAACGGCTTATCTTGCTTAGATAAGTCAATGTTACCTTTCCATGCCACTTTGTCTTCTGCATTAATATCTTGTAAGCCAGCGCCTAACTTAATGTTTTTCGCTTCATCGCCACCAAAGTGCCAAGTCGTTAGCGGAACACCCGCTTCTTGGTGCATTGCTGCCACTTCAGAGATCACTTTATCAACAAAGTGAGTCGACGATTCCATACATGGGTTAATGAAGCTTTGCTTATCGTAGAACTGAACAGTAGTCACGTTCGATGTATCTTGTGGATCCATCAAGCGATATTCACTTGCTTCAGCTTCTTTGCCTTCCGCCATTAGGCGAGTGTAACGAGCTTCCATTGATACCACAGCAGAACGAGCGTGTGCTGGCATATCAATTTCTGGAATTACTTCGATGCTGCGCGCTTTTGCGTAGCTTAAGATCTCGACGTAATCCGCTTTACTAAAGAAACCGGAGCCAAAGTTGTATGTTGTTGGACCCGAACCTAGCTGAGGCAGTAAACAGCTTTGCTCTTCCAAATCAAAACAACGATTAGACCCTACATCCGTTAGCTCTGGTAAACCCGGAATTTCTAAACGCCAGCCTTCATCATCCGTTAAGTGAAGGTGCAGTTTGTTCATCTTGTAGGCTGCCATTTGATCTAGCGTGGCTAGGATGGCATCTTTTGAGTGGAAGTTTCGAGCAACATCTACCATCACACCGCGGTAGTCAAAGCGTGGCGCATCTTGGATCGACAGTTGTGGTAATGATTCAGCGTTCTGACTGTCTATTAGGCCAAAAATAGACTGAACTGCGTAGAAAGCACCTGTTTTATCAAACGCTTTAATCACAATCCCCTCTTCCGAGATGCTTAGTTCATAAGCGCCAGATTTCGCTAAATCACCCGTAAACTGAGTAGGAACAACAGCAACACTAACAGGTAGGTCGCCACTCACATCTACGTTTACCACATCTGCACGTTCTTCAATTGCAGCGAACTGCTCAGCATCGAATGCGTCTTTAGGTAGGGCAATACCACCAGCAATGCTCACTGAACCTTCGCCCGCTTCTACCGACATTGGCGTTGGTAGTAAAGTGGTTGATACATCTTGCGTTGCCAGATCAGCATTTTTTTCAAAGCGAGTAACCGCTGTTGCCATAACATTGTTGTCATCAGGTGTACGCTTTAGGTTATTTCCTTCTAAACCAGTTACAAACGACGCGACATCTTCCGTATTCAATGAAGCAATCATCTTAGGTTCTGCGTTTGGCGCCGTTACAAATGCACCCGGCATAAAGTCGGTTTCAAACAGTTGCCAGTATTCACTGGTTAATGGAAGAATCACTTCTTCACCCGCGGCAAAACCATCGAACTTATCTGTAGGTTCTAGTTTGTGTAGGTCGCCCGTTACACGAGTGATTTTAAACTGCTCATTATCAACATCTAAGATAAGGCGAATACTGTGGAAGTAGATAGTCCAATCTTTCGAATCGATCGCTTCACCGTCATTGGTCAGAGTCATGTTCACTTTGTTACATGATGCCCACTCTGCGCCTAAATCCTGACAAGCCATGCCTTCGTTTGCGCCGTGGTTCGTCAAAATTTCGTATTGCACATCAAGGTTATCAGCCAGTGCATTAACCACCTTTTGTTCTGGTGCTTGTGTTACCGCACAACCCGTTAAACCAGCAAGTACCGCTACAGATAGTAAGTTTCTCTTCAACATCGTATTCACCCATAAATTTAAAAAATTGAGTAGAAGCAAAATAGAACGCTTCAAAAGTTAGATAAACTATATGGCCTTATTTTTCGCCGTGAATTAAATCAAGTTAATAAAGTGATCGACTTCAAATCTAAAAAATATTGATAAAATTAACCTGATTAAAATCATAAAGTTACCGACATCGACAGTTCCGTCAGTTTTATTTTGACGTAATATTTGAGAATTGAATCACAATCTTTTGAAAGGATTTCATAAAATCGTGTCGTTGTTACTGAGAAAGGTTTAAGAGTTTGTTGGTGTTGTTATACTTTTCGTACAAACAACGTGACATCGTTCTCAAAAAAAACCGTTAAAAAACACCGTCAAAATCGATTTTAACGAGTTTAAGACTTCCTAAAGGAGCTCCCTTTGCGCCCATTCTTCTACATGACTTTATTCGTTCTCGCTTTTTCAGCTAGGCAAGCGGTCGCTGAGCCCCTTTATTGGCAAGCAAAAAAGGATGAACTGACACTCACTATCTTAGGTTCCGTGCACGTTGGGGACGAGAGTATGTACCCACTTCCTTCAGCGATCATCAACGCGCTAAAAAACAGTGATGGGTTAGTTATCGAAACGGATATCAGAAAGTCTGATGGCGTTGTATATCCCCACAACAAACTCACCACAGCCGATGTGCTCAATGAAGAACAACTGCAATTATTAACCGACATATCAAAATCGTTGGAGATGCCGACGCAACAACTACTCAGCTCACCGCCTTGGGCGACTTCTCTCTCCATACAGATGCAGCAGCTAAAAAACCTTGGTTATGGCTCCGCCGGCGGCGTTGATGCGACGCTAGCTTACAAAGCGACTATCCAAGATGTTCCGGTTATCAGTTTAGAGCCACTACAATTCCAAATAGACCTGATGACAAAACAAAAGGATGACGGTAAGGAATGGTTAGTCAGTAGCCTCGAGGAATTTGACCAAACTGATCATGTGGTTCATTGCCTAATTGAAAGCTGGAAAGCGGGTGATTTAGCGAAGCTGGAAGCCTTCGCCGAGCTGTCTGAGATGTCGCCTGAACTCGAGAAAGCATTCTTAACTGACCGCAATATCGACTGGGCAAACAAGCTATCCGCCAATAATTGGAAACTCGATTCAAACGGGAATTATTTGATCGTGGTTGGCGCCTTGCACCTAGTTGGCGAAGGTAACCTTTTGCAGTTGTTAAAAGAGAAAGGTTTTAATGTCACTCAACAATCACAAAGCCAACAGGCTCAGTGTCAATTTGAGGCTAGCCAAAAAAGCTAACGATGCTCAACCTTATTGTATTCTCGTTATAAAAGCATTTCCTTAATAACAGAATTTTTACATTTAATAGCACCATTGCGGTGCTATTATCTTCCGCTCTTTTTACCTATGGCGTTGTTCTAATGAAACCAGTACTTTTTACTCTCCCTTTAGCTCTCTTGACCCTGATGCCCACGGCAGCGTCTGCCAAAGAAACTTGTACCATCGAACAGTTTCAAGCCATCGACATTCAGCCAGATACCAAAGGCGGCGTGCTAGATAAAGAAAGCGGACAGTTTTTGATTACTGAAAAGCCACCCATGCGATGCGCAAATATTACGTTCACGACGTCTACGACACGCAACCGTATCGCAAGCCAAATGAATGGTAATTTTGAAGCAAGCTTTTACGATGGCAAGACAGGTAACTCTCACTCGGTGACTTTTAACGAAGATGAAGTACAGGCAGGCTACATTCGAATTGGTCCAAATAACCCTGTTGAAGCTTATGTTTGCTTTGTTACCTCAGAGACGCCAATCAAGAACATCACTTGTGATGTGAAATAGAACATTGTTGATAGTCGAAGAAAAAACAGGGCTAAGGGAAAAATCCGTTTTCCGCATAGCCCTATTTTGCTGCTTACTCAGTTGACTAAAGGATGTCAGTGTCCGCGGCTAAGTAGCGGGCGATAATTGGATGTCTAATTGCATCAGGGTCACCTGGTGACCACATCCCACGTTTCATTCCCTTAACGATTAAGTGAATCACTGCCGCATCTATGGCTGACATTACCGCGATATTTACCGGCTCATTTTGGCTATAACCCATCTCAACTTCGAGTAACTCTTTGTAATCAACAAATCGAAAAGCACCGAAGCCAATTTCATGTGAGGAAATGGTTTTGGATGTCGTAACGCTCAACAAAACTTGCCCTGTTCTTACATCAACGGCTCTTAAGTTAACCGTCACTTGATCGGTTCTATACTGCCCTGAACCACCAATTCCCAAATACTTCGCACCCGCTCCACCTGTAACAATATTAGAGTCATAAGCAACAATACCGCCTTCAATAACGATATTCGCAGAGCTCAACGATGTTAAGTCGGCTCCGTGATTGTTCACTACCTTGTCTTTTTTCTGAGCAGCACGAATGATCTTACGTTCCGTCAATAGATTTTGGAGGCCTTCACGCTCTAGAGGAACAAACCACTGGGAATCTATCAGTGCAGTGGTCAGTAAAGACGTCCCACCCTGTGGCACCGCTGTCGAAAAGTTACTGTTTGGCTGAGGTTTATACTGTCCCGTTTGATCTCTAAAATCATAAACTGAGACCAGTATTTTACCGCGAGGTTGAGGCAATGAGATCAAGTCCGTATAAGTCGATCCTCTCGGCATCAGCTTTGGCGTTTCAGAAGTCTCTGGAATTTGCATAGAGTAAGTGCACCCTCCCAACACAAAGGTCAAGAAGACGATAATGATCGATTTCATAACACAATCCTTGTGATTAGAGGTCGGGGTTTAATCCAGATACACTGATTTCTGTCGATTCTCCTGTCTCTTTATCGACAATTTGAACCAACAAAGTCCCTGAGTCATCCACAATATTCAGGAAAAAATCGTCAGTTTCCAACTGCCCCGTGTTTCCATTACCCACGTCAGCAAGCAATTGGCTAATTAAGCGGGACTCTAAACTCGAAGCTAGACGATCTAACGCAGACTCTTGTTCATCAAAGATATCCCTAGCATTAGGGTCTTCAAAATCATTGATGGCATTAGCGTGATTAAAAAGGTGGGAGCTGTTTAGAGCATTTCCGCCAAAACTTGGGTTTACGGGCGTATAAACCAACTCGCTCGAGTAAACCGAAGGCGAAGCGAGCAACGCAATAAGCACAGCCTTTCTGAAAAATATCGACATCCTTGGCTCCTTAAAATTCATCATGGTCTAGATCGTAAGTGTCCTGAAAGATCCGTTCCGCTTGCCATCGGATGATGTAATTCCCAACCACTCGTGTTGCATCGGCAGCGCGTTCTTTCGCTTGTCTACGACCAGGGGACAACGCCGTACGGAAGATCGATTTTCTAGAGTGTTGAACCTCTATGATGCTTCCTGATAACGCCGTTGGCCTTTCTTTTACCGTCAAATTTTCCTTAAGGTCGGGATAACTATCATTGAGCGATTGCGAGAAGAAAAAATAGAAATCCTCTCCCAACCGCGTAATGGTTCTGTCCACAATGATTCCATCGACTTCACTGAAGTCATTGAATTTTTCCTTAAGATTATTTGTCGAATCCTCAAGTTTTTGTCCATTTTCTAAAGGAGCAGTATTTTCAAGACCATGACTCTTTTCTTCTGCATGAAGAGCAAAGGAAAGCAGAGTTATTGTAAGCAGCTTGATTTTCATTTGTGCTCCCATTCAAAGTCCATTTAAAAAATGAGAATGTGATTCGTTGAAACTGAATAAAGCGTAATTCATGCTTACAGTGGCATATATAAACTTTCGAATTAATTACTTAAGGGAATTGATTAACTAAGGTTGGTAGGAATCGGTCAAATACTAATTAAATTTCATATGAACAACTAAATATTTTCAACTTTAAGTTTATAGCTGTTAGTAAATTCAAGACCTAGGATTTCGATAAGACAAAGGTTCACTCATTCCCTTACGCAGTTTATTTTCGTAGGGATCATAATCACGAACACTTTAAGGTAAAGATGATGATAATTGGGAAAGCATCACTTATCAGCTTAACTTGTTTATATTTTTTATCAGGAGGTTTTAATAATGCTATCGCGTCAGATATCGAAGGGGATTTTTTACATAATGTTAATCAAGATATAGTCAATGATTATAATTATTTAGAAAGCTTTTCTTCTGGAGATTTAGATAATTATTCAGAATTAAATATATCCAATGCTACTGATTCAATAGCAATAATAAAGCAACGCAGTCCTGGTATTACCGCGAACAACAGAGCGAAGATAACACAAAGCGGAAGTTCTAACTCCGCATACATTGGTCAAACAGGGCGCAACAATATCGCCTTAATAGACCAGAATGGTTCAAATAACGATGCCGCAATTGGGCAACTCGGAGTAAATTCTGAAGCGCTTATTTCCCAAGACGGGAATAACAATTTAGCAGTTATCGGACAAGATAACTTCTCAAGGCAGAGTAGTCAGCTAAGCATTGACCAAAAAGGCAATGGCAATACTGCTTATTTGGTTGGTTCTGGAAGAAGTAATTTAGGAATTTCTCAAGACGGCAATGACTTTGCTTTAGTGAAAGCGTCTAGCTCAATGAGAATCTACATCAATCAAGCAAATTAGCGCGCAGTATGGAAGCTTGATTCAAGTTACTTTGTACTAAGTAACAACAACGTCGACATGGAAATGTATAAGGATACAACTTATGAAACTTACGCAAATTGGAATTATAGTCGGTGCCATTATTGGTTTTAACGCAGCTAACGCAGATCCACTTCCAACTTCAGCCCCAGAGCCAGGCCCTGGTGTTAAAGAAGGTACGACAGATCTTGGTATTGCAGGCAAAGTAGCAGCTATTGAGCCCTTAGCGATGGACAATACTGCTGTTTGGCAAATGGGTAATGGCGATCATGCGAATGTGCTTATCAATCAAAATACATCAGGAGTAACAGATGGCCATGTTGCACTCGTGAACACACATGCTAGTTACAAGTCTGATGTAGTAATTGAACAAAGTGGTAACCTCAATGAAGCACATGCCAAAATACGTGGTGTAAGAAATAATGCTCTGATTGATCAAGACGGTTTACACAACCAAGCTAGAGTCAAAGTGCAGCGTGGAGGTCGACTAAATGATCTACGCGTCACTCAAATGGGCGATGAAAACATTTCAGTCGTAAAAGCTAAGGGCGGTGCCGACCGAAACGAAGCTGACGTTTATATCAATGGTAACTCCAACACTACTTACACTGAGTTCAGTAATAGCAGTGTAGATAGAAATGACGTTGCTATCGACATTTGGGGTGACGGAAACTATGTCGAGACTATAGTTAATACAGATGTAGGTGGTGGTGACAGAAATGATGTCGATATCGATCTAATGAACAGTAACGATAACCGTATATTTACGTTACAAACGGGCTCTTATTCAAATGCAACTGTTGATTTAACCAACAGTAACATGAACCAACTTATGGTTGAGCAAACCTCTTATGATAATGCCGTTGTTTTAGGTAACGGTGCTAACGGGAACGTTGGTCTAATTTACCAAAATTAATATGAGACTTAATACTTTTATTAAAACGGCGCTGGTCGCCGTTTTATTTATTTCTTATCATTTAAATGGGGTTTCTTCCGATTTAAATCCAGTACAGTGCCAGATAAAAAATAACGACCTTATGCTCACCGTTAATAACACTATGGTATCTTCATTTACGGTAAGTACCAGCACTGGCTCTAGTTTCACGCAAAATACAAGCAGCGGTACAACGAAATTGATTCTTAATATAAACCAGTTCCCTGCAGTTATAAAATTCCATCCAAATAAGGCAGTATGGAAAATTAATAAAGGTTGTAAAATCAATCAGATAAAAAATAAAAAAACCTAATCACCCCCCTTCACTTAAGTATTAATTCACCTTCTACAATACTATTAAGTCAGTTTCATAACTTTGGTGAATATTTAACCTTAAAAGTTAGCAAAATAACAATGCGTGCTATAAACTATTAAACCTATAGTTCAAGTTATGAATTGAGAAAAGGAGTTCCATATGGCTAAGTTGGAGGCTCACAACGCCATTTTACTTGCGGAAAACAATTTACAATCAATACTACTTAAAGAGTCTATCGAGCAGAAAGTTAACTTAAACATAAAACTCATCCCCCCCGAAAGGATCAATATTAAGTCCTTAAAAAACGAAGACTTAGTACTGATTATTATTGATTTCCCAACGATGAGTAAGCAGTACATTGAAAAATACCAAGAGCTAAGGAATGAGGCAGAAAGTGACGTACATGAAGTGTTACTCAATACACCAAACGACTTTTCACATTCTCAAATGCTTAAATGGCAATACCTCGTCGGAATTTTTTATACTTCAGACACACTTGAAAAGCTTGTGGCTGGTTTTAACTGCATTCTACAGGGTGAAATGTGGGTGAGCAGAAAGTTGATCTATAAATACATCCGGTTTTATAGAGATCGACAATGTGCAAAAACCAGTCCCCACTACCTCAAACTGACAAAACGTGAACAGCAGATAATTAAATTGCTTGGAGATGGAGCTTCTAACACCCAGATAGCTGACACGCTTTACGTCAGTGAGAATACGGTCAAAGCACACCTTCACAATACATTCAAAAAAATCAAAGTGAAGAACCGCTTACAAGCTCTAATTTGGGTGAAGAATAATATTGCAACGAGTGAATTCGTTTAATAGAAGCGGGTTAAAACTTAGATATTACCAGTATTCAATCGAAGCCGCTGTAAACCAGAATGAGCAAGCCATTGCTCCTTCATATTATAAGGCGCACTACGATTTTCTTTAATATGCTCAGCGGAGAGCCTATTTTTGACGTCATGCTCCCTTAAGCCCTTCTCGCTCACCAAGCGACTACTATCCCGAAATGCAAAAAAGTCGTAGCCCTTCTCTATAATGAATGGTCTACGGCTTCTTTAATGTGGCGTTGAAGAGCTTATTTTGAACATCAGGCGACCCCCACTTAGGTTCAAACCCCATTTCCCATACCCTGAAACGACGAAAGCCTACTCAATGAGCAGGCTTTCTTTAATACGGTCAGTGAAGAGATTGTTTTGAACATCAGGCGAACCCGTTGACCAAGTGATTATCTTTATCCTGAAATGCAAAAAAGGCTTCTCATTTCTGAGAAGCCTTTTTCTTAATGTGGTCGGTGAAGAGGGATTCGAACCCCCGACCCTCTGGTCCCAAACCAGATGCGCTACCAAGCTGCGCTATTCACCGAGATATCTAACTGGCTGATTGCCTGTCGATGAAGCGTATAATACGGATTCTGAATTTATGCGCAAGAGCTTTTTTCACTCTTTTTTACAATATCGAATCGTTCGAACAAAAGACGTACAACCTAACGGCTAATGTGACGAAAAACACACACTCACCAACAAGTATTTAACTTATGAAACAGGATTGATCCAGATCAGTGAATTGATAACGCTACTTAATACACTGAGCCATGTCATATAACTTTGAGGTATACACATGGACTTTTGGCTAGAACTCCTATTTGGTAATGCAGTGGGGCTATCTTCAATGATAGTAATATTCGGGGCTCTGGGTCTCATGATGTTCTATGGAGGCTTCTTCATCTACAAAGTTATGACTGAAAAATCTCCTCACTAGAATCGCTCAGCCTAAGTCATCTACTTTTAAGTATCATTTTCTTTGGGTGGATGTAAAAACGCTTTGCACCGGAGCAGACTTATTGTCTTCTCCGGTTTTTTCATTTTTAAACCCGGCCTCAACTTAGGTATACTTACCCTATCCTTCTCCAACTTGAGATACACACTATGTCTCATGATGACGACTTAGATCTATTCCAAGAAATGATGGGCGATGTTAAACGTATCGACCATGACACCGCCGAACACCAGAAAGTACACCGAGTCACAGAATCTCACCTTGCTAAGCGTGAAGCTGCTATGTGGCTGTCTGACGACGAGAAAGACTACTTATCATTAGACTACTCACCAATGATCAAGCCAGACGACGTCATTGCTTACAAGAAAGATGGTGTACAAGAAGGCGTATATAAAAAGCTGCGCTTAGGCAAATACCCTATTCAGGCCAAACTCGACCTTCATAGGAAAACACTGAAAGACGCTCGTAACGAAGTACTCTCATTTTTACGCCAGTGTTTAAGAATGGATGTGCGCACCGTTATCATTGTTCACGGTAAAGGTGAGCGCTCGAACCCACCAGCAATGATGAAAAGCTACGTGGCGAATTGGCTCACGCAAATTAACGACGTTCAATGTGTTCACTCTGCTCAGCAATTTCATGGTGGTACTGGCGCAGTCTACGTTATGCTCAGAAAGAGTAATGAGAAAAAGCTAGAGAACAGAGAGCGCCATCAAAAACGCACCAGTTAACTGGTTGAAACAGATAAGTGCACTGATAGCGAATTGCATCAAGATCGATATTTCGTGCCTAGACTCACACCAAGTGCTAAAATTGTCCTCAGTTAACGAATCCCAACTTAAAGCAACTATCCAAAGGTTGCTTTTTGTTTATCTATATTTCCGTTGTGAAACGCTAAGAGAATATCATGTCACAAGAATCCCAAGCTAAACGCCTTAATAAATACATCAGTGAAACTGGTTTTTGCTCACGCCGCGAAGCCGACAAACTCATTGATGCAGGCCGAGTTACTATTAACGGTAAGATCCCTGAAATGGGTACTAAAGTCTTGCCCGGTGATGATGTTGAGATCGACAATAAACCTGTTCGCTCAAAAGAGAAGCCGATCTACATTGCTCTTAATAAACCAACAGGCATCACCTGTACTACTGAACGTGATATTCCTGGCAACATCGTCGACTTTATCGGCCACCACAAACGTATTTTCCCTATTGGTCGTCTAGATAAGCCTTCTGATGGTCTTATCTTCTTGACCAACGATGGCGACATCGTAAACAAAATCCTACGTGCCGGTAACAACCACGAGAAAGAATACGTGGTGCGTGTAGATAAGCCGATTACGACTGAGTTCTTGAAGCAGATGGGCGCTGGCGTTCATATTCTCGATACTGTTACCTTGCCATGTAAGGTCGAGAAAGAAACCAAATTTTCGTTCCGAATCACACTAACGCAAGGCCTTAACCGCCAAATTCGCCGTATGTGTGAAGCATTAGGTTACGAGGTATTTAAGCTGCGCCGTGTTCGTATTATGAACATCTCATTAGACGGCATTCCTAACGGGAAATGGCGCTACCTGAGCGACGAAGAGATCACTGAAATTTTAGCGATGTGTGAAGGCTCTGTAAGTACTGAAGATGCATCAAAAATGAACGCGAAAGGTCAACGCATTCGCAAAGCGACAGACGCAAAACTTTTTGATAGCCGTGAAGAAAACCAAACTTCCACAGCGCGCCGTAATCAAAACGAGAACCGTACTCGCACCTATCGCGGTAATAATGCGGATGAATTCCGTCATGCGCCTAACTCGAAACGTGGCCGTAACTCATCGAATGGTGAAAGCGGTGGCAATACCGAGAACTGGAAATCGAACTCTCGTTCAGAGCGTTCTAATTCAGATAGAAACAGTTCGGATCGCACCCGCACAGATCGCAACAATAACGATCGTCGAAGCGGTAAGCCTGCACCGAAGCGTGTTGGTGGTACTTTAGGTCTGAAGAAGTAGTCATAATTCGTCCTCAATGTACAAGCACATTTCAGGATAGACACTCAATATAAAAGCGCCCGCTAGGTTAATCTAGCGGGCGTTTTTGTTTGTCATTCGGTAGTTGTATCATCATGACGACGACAATCTATAAACATAGATCAGCAAACTGACCGCGAGTCAGTAGCGCTAAGTCTTTTGGGTCGAGTTCAATTTCTAGCCCGCGCTTCCCTGCACTCACGCATATCGTTTCAAAACCTGTCGCGCTGGAATGAACAAAGGTAGGCAAGGCTTTTTTCTGACCAAGAGGGCTGATCCCACCCACCACATAACCCGTGGTTTTCTGAGCAATATCAGGGTTCGCCATCTCTGCTTTTTTGCCTTTTGCCGCTTTTGCCGCAAGCTTCAGGTTTAGCTTCTGATCAACGGGAATAACGGCAACAGCTAAATCTTTAGCGACGCCATTCAAACAGAACAAAAGCGTTTTAAATACACGTTTGGGATCTTGACCAAGCGCTTCGACAGCCTCTAATCCATAATTCGTGTTATTCGCATCGTGGTGATATTGATGCACGCTATGAGCGATTTTCTTTTTCTTGGCGAGATTGATTGCAGGGGTCATAACAAATCCAAACGATAGATAAACAAAAAGCGACGCCGAGGCGTCGCTTTAGTTAAATTTATCATGGTGCTAGAGTCAATCTAATTTAGCACCTATTGATTCAATTAACTGGGTTCAGTTACTTGTAAACCATTTGACCTGAAGGTGCGTACTTGTTCACGTCAACTGGGCTGTTCGCTTCTAGGTACTCTTTCAGTACTTCAGCATCAACAAAACCTGTGTTCACGTAACCAGGGTGATCTGACAGTTTAGGGTAACCGTCGCCACCAGCCGCGTTGAAGCTTGGCACTGTGAAACGGTATGTTTCGTCTAAACGAAGCTGTTTGCCACCGATGAAGACATTCGATACTTCACCGTTTGCTACTGTCATTGAAATGCCAGCGAACTGCGCGTAAGCACCAGAATCGATTGGTTTCGTCGCCACAACGTTTAGGTAATCTAGAACTTCTTTACCTGTCATGTCTGTATAAGTCAGGATGTTTGCAAAAGGTTGTACCTTCAATACATCTTTGTAAGTGACATTGCCCGCTTCAATTGAGTCACGAACGCCACCAGAGTTCATCACAGCGAAGTCTGCTTGTGCACGCTCCATGTGAGAAGTCGCAATCAAACGACCTAGGTTAGTTTGTTGGAAACGCACCACGTTACGATCGCCTTCAAGCTTGCCATTTGTCTCAGCAATTTGAACTTCTAGCTGTGCTTGACCTTGCTCTTGGAAAGGACGTAGGAATTCAAGCAACTCTGGATCTTGTGCGATCTCATCTTGAATAAGAACACGTTGCTTCTTACCGTCAATCTTAACTTTCTTCTTAAGGTTAACTGGAACCAGATCGTAGCTCACCATCTCTAGCTCGCCGTTACGGAATTCGTAATCAGCACGACCTACGTACTTGCCCCACTCGTGAGCTTGAACAATGTAGGTACCGTTCTGTACGTCTGGTTTACACTCATCACCCGGCTTGAAGTTTTTCTTCGCAACGTTAGGGCCTTCCATACATACAGGCTCTTGAGAGTGACCACCAACGATCATATCTAGGTCGCCTTCGTTTAGGTAACGAGCAAGTGCTACATCACCCGGTGCGTTAACACCACGTTGGCCGTTTTCGTAGTGCCCCATGTGAGTCACAGCGAAGATTAAATCTGGCTTCTCTGTTTCTTTAAGTTCAGCGATCAGCGTCTTCGCTTCTTCTTTAGGGTCACGGAAGTCAATGCTCGCGATGAACTCAGGGTTACCGATTTTTGCCGTATCTTCAGTGGTTAGACCGATAACAGCAATCTTGATACCTTGCTTTTCAAACATCTCGTAAGCTTGGAACTTGCGTTCACCTGTTGCTTTGTCATAGATGTTTGCAGATAGCATTGGGAAGTTAGCCCAGTCGATCTGTTTTTGTAGTACGTCTAAAGAGTTATCAAACTCGTGGTTACCCAATGCCATTGCATCGTAACCAATTTTATTCATACCTTTGAAATCAGGTTCTGCATCCTGAAGATCTGACTCTGGCACACCCGTGTTGATGTCACCACCAGATAGAAGCAACACGCTACCGCCTTCTGCTTCAACTTCAGCACGAAGTTGGTCAACAAGCGTTTTACGCGCAGACATGCCGTATTCACCGTATTTGTTCTGCCAAAAGCGACCATGGTTGTCGTTAGTGTGTAGAACCGTTAGCTTGTAAGTTTCGTCTTGGTTCCAATCTTGAGTTGATTGAGACGCACATCCAGCTAGAGTAGCTAGGATTGCAGCACTTAGTGCTGTCTTTAGAATAAGGCGTTGCTTCATTGTCATACCTTTGAACTTTTTAGGGGAATCCACTGCTTTTTATAATCTATTGCGACCCCTTTCCTGGAGTTCGAACAATAAGACTTCAACATGACTAATCTTAAATTAACATTCTAGATGTAACACGACGATTTCATATTTATGTCGAATTGGTCACGCATAGATCGGCAGTTAAGTGTAACAAAATTATGAGATTACACTCAAACTTCCCCTGCATCACAGGCAATCGTTTACTTATAAAGTGTGATGAACATCAGTAATTTACTATAAACAGGACAGACCTCACACACCCATACCACTTTCTTAGGGAATCAAAGGTTCTGTTAACAAAGATTTAATCATCTGCCGTTGATTAGTACCTTGAAAAACAGGTTAGCTAACGACTACACAGCTTAGTCATCGAAAAATAGCTTAGTCATAGTCAAAACAACTTAGTCATCGAAAAACAACTTGGTCATCGTCAAAATAGGCCGAGGCTTCAGTGAACTGAACGGATGTCCCGTTAAAAAAAACGCCCAACTCTAAGAGTTGGGCGTTTTTCTTATGCTGTTAAATAACCACTTAAACTCACTAACATTAGCGATTTAATGCTCGTTATTTAGCATCAGCCAAAGCTATTTGATATCGATGTGGTCGAAGCCTTTGATAAGGTCATCAAGTGCTTTCATCTGCTTCAAGAACGGCTCTAGTTTATCTAGAGGTAGCGCCGATGGGCCATCACAGCGTGCTTGATCTGGGTTAGGGTGAGCCTCAAGAAACAGACCCGCAATACCCGTCGCAATGCCAGCTTTAGCTAGTTCAACCGTTTGCTCACGACGACCGCCAGAGGCAGCACCTGATGGATCACGCATTTGAAGCGCGTGAGTCACATCAAAGATAATTGGGCTGCCGTTTGATGATTTTTTCATTACACCGAAACCAAGCATATCAACAACTAAGTTGTCATATCCCATGCAAGAACCACGTTCACAAAGAATGATGTTGTCGTTGCCACACTCAGCAAACTTATCAACGATATTACCCACTTGATCTGGGCTCATGAACTGAGGCTTCTTCACGTTGATTACAGCACCGGTCTTAGCCATCGCTTCAACAAGGTCAGTTTGACGAGCAAGAAACGCTGGAAGCTGGATTACATCAACCACATCTGCAACAGGCTGAGCTTGTGCTTCTGTGTGGATATCCGTGATAATTTTCACGCCAAAGGTATCTTTCAGTTCTTGGAAGATTTTAAGACCTTCTTCCATACCTGGACCACGGTATGAGTGAACTGAGCTGCGGTTTGCTTTATCGAAAGACGCCTTAAATACGTAAGGGATGCCCAACTTCTCTGTGACTTTCACGTAATGCTCACAGATCTGCATTGCTAGATCGCGAGATTCAAGAACGTTCATGCCTGCAAATAGCGTAAATGGCTTGTCGTTAGCAATTGGCATATCACCAATGTGAACTGTTTTCTGTTCCATCATATTCTCTCTAAATAATTATTAATTAGTGAACAACCACTGTCTTTTCGTTCATGACGTTCACTTGAGATTTTAGCAACTCAGATGCAGGGTCATCTGGGCATTGGTCGATAAAGTATTGATAATCCGTTGCTGCAACTTGATGACAGTCTAGCTGCTGATAAATAAAGCCGCGGTCACGGATTTCATACGGATCATCCGGCACAAAGGTTAAC
Source organism: Vibrio sp. NC2 (assembly GCF_025195005.1). NCBI lineage: Bacteria > Pseudomonadati > Pseudomonadota > Gammaproteobacteria > Vibrionales > Vibrionaceae > Vibrio > Vibrio sp. NC2. The sequence continues at coordinate 81,732 of NZ_JANVFC010000005.1, read as the reverse complement.
GCAAGATCAGTACACTTCAATGCAAGCGTATAACGCTCTTCTCGCAATAATGCACTCTTAAGCAACGCTAGCCACTTACCAATAATCGTTGGGTGATCGGCAACCTCTAAGTGTTCCGCTTTCACCTTAGCGAGTGGGCCATCATGTCCGATTAACCAAGCTCGTAAAGTTTGTACGCCAACATACTCACCGTTGTAAGGGTTAATATAGACGGCTGCTTGCCCGTACCAACTCACTTTTAGCAAGAATTGAGTTGGGAAAGAGACGCCCTCTACAGGGAAGCCTAGCTTGCGACTTAGAAAAAGAAAAATCGCACCAAGACTCACTGGGATGCCTTTCTTTCTCTCGAGCACTTTATCGATGAATGCGTTTTCCGAAGAGAAGTACGCATCTTTATCGCCAGCAAAACCCCACTCGTAAAAGAATAGTCGAATAAAAGATTCAAACTTCTGCTGCTCATCGGTTTCATTAACCAAAGCAAACTCAGCGTCTTTTAACAATCTCGCCAGTTCTTGCTCAGCCCAGCTGTCTTGAGTTTCTGGGTTAATCGCTTTATTTAAGATCAATGCACCTTCAGCTAACTCTAGCTGGTCAAAGTCTTCATCAAAAAATTCGTACATACGTAACTAACCGAAATAAGGAGATAATTAACCGAAAAATGTTGGAGTCTTTGTCATTGCGATTTTGCCCGCCATTGCTAGCCAGCCTAGAGCGCCAAAGAATGAGAAAACTCTTAATAGCTTGTTCTTACCTAACTTAAGCGCAAAGAAGCCCAATGCGATGTAAGCCATTACACAGGTCAGTTTTTCAGTTAACCATGGTGCCGCTGGTGTAAATGGAATAAAGCCAGTAATAAAAATCAAACCAATACCCGATAGCAACAGTAGCGAGTCATTGATATGAGGGAAACGCTGCAAGAAAGGATGCTTAAGTTTTGGTGAGTTAACCATCATCAGAGCGAAACGAATCGAAAGAAGTAGCGCGCTTATAGCAATCGTTAGTAGGTGAAAATGTTTTAAACCTTCGTACATGGTATTCCTTTATATTTTTATATGTGCTTTCGTTAACACGAGCCAAACAATACCCGTTAATGCCCTGTATTTCTGCGTTAATTCTCTGTATTTCCGCGTTAAATGCATTATCGAGTTCAGTGTATTGTCGAGTCAAAGGTATCAATTTAGCAAGTTCATCATCTATTGCTCACAAGATGATTAACAGCAGCCTATGAACAGTAACGACCCAATGTCACTCGGTCATTACCACCGTAATCTTTTTCTGTAACGACATCTAAATAACCCAGTTGTTGCATTATCTCACGTACCGCCAAGCCTTGGTCATATCCGTGTTCAAATGCTAGCCAGCCTTCGTTTTCTAAAAAATCGCGTGCGTTTTCAGAAATGTATCGAATATCAGCTAAACCTTTCTCTTCAGCAACTAACGCGGTGATCGGTTCAAAACGCACGTCACCTTGAGATAAGTGAGGATCGTTCTTCTCAATGTAAGGTGGGTTAGAAACAATCAACGAGAACTTCACAGCTTCTTCTTCAGAGCTCGCAGAGTTCAAAGGCTCAAACCAACTGCCATGTAAAAAAGTGGCGTTAGTGATATTTAATCGCTGAGCGTTTTCTGTAGCAAGTTGCTGCGCTTCAGGGCGAAGATCAATACCCGTCACTGGTCGATTCGGCATCTCAGACGCCAATGCTAACGCGATAGCACCTGTGCCCGTGCCTAAATCTAGAATCGCACCTTGTTTGCCGTAGGTTTTATCCAAAGCGACTTCAACCAAACGCTCGGTATCCGGGCGCGGGATTAAAGTAGAAGACGAAACCTTTAACGGCAGCGACCAAAACTCACGTTCACCAACAATATAAGCCACAGGCTCACCGGTTAAGCGACGTTTTAGAAGGGTATGGAATTCGGATTCTTGTTCTGAAGTGAGATGCTTCTCAGGCCAAGTCAGTAGGTAAGATCTAGGTTTATCTAAAGCGTGACAAAGCAGTACCGCAGCATCAATCGAGGGCGATGTGTTATCGCCCTCTTGAAGCTGTACGATTGCTGACTTTAAAGCACTTTCAACCGTATATGCTGACTGCATAGTAATTAGTTGTGCTCAGCAAGTGCTGCTAGTTGATCGGCTTGGTGCTCTTGTAGAACAGGATCAAGTAGGCTTTGCATATCACCTTCCAGAACTTCGTTCAGACGGTAGATAGTTAAGTTGATGCGGTGATCAGAGACACGACCTTGAGGGTAGTTGTACGTACGAATACGGTCACTACGGTCACCAGAACCTAATAGGTTACGACGTGTATCTGAAATCGCAGCAGCACGACGCTCTTCTTCAGCTTGAACGATACGAGCCGCAAGAACAGCCATCGCTTTCGCTTTGTTTTTATGCTGAGAACGCTCGTCTTGACACTCTACTACGGTACCGGTTGGCAAGTGAGTAATACGGATTGCTGAATCCGTGGTGTTAACGTGCTGACCACCCGCGCCAGATGCACGGAAAGTATCAATCTTAAGATCGCCAGCTTTAATTTCTGGTAGATCAGCTTCTGGGATCTCAGGCATAACCGCAACAGTACATGCTGATGTATGAACACGACCTTGAGACTCAGTCTCAGGTACACGTTGTACACGGTGACCGCCAGACTCGAACTTCATTGTGCCGTAAACAGCGTCGCCACTGATTTTAGCGATCATCTCTTTAAAGCCGCCCTGCTCTGAAACATTGCTGCTCATCACCTCAACGCGCCAACCTTTTTTCTCGGCAAATCTAGAGTACATGCGGAAAAGGTTACCCGCAAAAATACCCGCTTCATCACCACCAGCACCGGCACGAATCTCTAAGAAACAGTTACGCTCATCGTTTGGATCTTTTGGAATCAGAAGAATTTGCAGCTCATCAGTCAGACGTTCAATGTTCGCTTTCGCATCTTTGATCTCTTCTTGAGCCATTTCGCGCATTTCTGCGTCGTCTTCATTTGCCATCTCTTCAGCAGCTTCTAAATCTTCTTGAGCTTGCTGGTATGATTTGAAGCACCCCGTCACCTCTTCTAATTGAGAATACTCTTTTGACAAGGCACGGAATTTGTCTTGATTCCCAAGTACACCGGGATCACCAAGTAGATGTTGAACTTCTTCATAGCGTTCAACAAGTGTTTCAAGCTTTATTAGAATCGAGGCTTTCATAATGTCTTATTCTGTTGGAGGTCGAATATTATTGAGGGTTTTCTAAGCCCAAACTCTGTCTAATGACCATTAATTTTGCAGGTTCTCCTTGCTCAGCTGCACTTTGAAGTGCACGCGTTGGAGCATGGATCAATTTGTTTGTGAGCTTATTACTTAGCTCAAGTAAGACTTTCTCAGGGTCACCGCCAGCGGCAAGTGATTGTAAACTCTTACTTAATAAATCTTCTCGGATTTCATTGGCCGATTTACGGTAATCACGAATACTGTCTACCGCTTGCAGTGAACGCATCCAACTCATAAACGCGGCGCTTTCTTCACTAACTATTGCTTCAGCTTGAATCGCTTCTACTTTTCGTTGTTCAATATTGCCATCAACGATCGACTGCAAATCGTCAACGGAATATAGGTAAGCATCATTCAGATCGCCGACCTGAGATTCCACATCACGAGGAACTGCAATATCAACCAACAACATAGGTTGATGTTTTCTTGTCTTAAGTGCGGTCTCTACCATGCCCTTACCAATAATAGGCAGCGGGCTTGCAGTTGAGCTGATCACGATATCCGCTCTATGCAAATGGTCAGGAATCTCATTCAGACTGATCACTTCAGCACCAAACTCTTCAGCTAGCCCTAAAGCACGCTCACGAGTTCGGTTAGCCACTATCATCTTAGTGCAGCCATTCGCAGAAAGGTGTTTAGCCACCAATTCAATCGTCTCACCCGCACCAACCAATAACACGGTTGAATCGGCAATCGACTCAAAGATGTGTTTAGCTAACGTACAGGCTGCGTAAGCAACAGATACCGCGCTTCCGCCAATTTCAGTTTCAGTTCGAACACGCTTGGCGACAGAAAATGATTTCTGGAACAGTTTTTCCATTGAAGCATCAACAGATTTGTTCTCTCGCGAGTCCGTATAAGCTTGCTTCACCTGACCTAAGATCTGCGGCTCACCCAATACCAAGGAGTCCAAACCACAAGCTACGCGCATTAAATGTTTAATCGCAGCCTGCTCTTCATGGATATAAATGCTGGGTTTTAGCTCTTCAGGGCTAACTTGATGGAAAACTGACAACCAATCGATGAGCTTGTTTTTTGCCACGCCTTTGACGTCACAATACACTTCAGTTCGATTACAGGTAGAAAGTATGACACTTCCATTTACGTGTGCATTTGCGTTAAGTTGCTTGAGTGCCTCAGATAATTTATCTGGACCAAAAGCGACTTTTTCTCGCAATTCAACCGACGCTGTATTGTGATTGATACCTACGGCAAGCAAAGACATGTATCAGAAGTTCTCGATCAGGGAATGGAAACAAGGGGCGAATTTTACTTGATGCATGGCTCTATTTAAAGAGCAAGCGGGATTTGTTTTCCTGACTTCGTGAATTCAATGCTATAGTTGAGACGTTTTTTAGATAAATTTGAACAAGTTGTGAGCAAATATGAGCAAGCTTCGTAAAATCACGTCTCTTATTTTTATAACCATAATTATGGTGGGTTGCTCGTCTATCCCAGAACAACCGACCAGCGTCGAGTGGCAAAGTCACCAAGATCGGCTTTTACAGATAGAAAACTACCAAGCCTCAGGCAAGCTCGCTTACATTTCTCCAGAGCAACGCCAAAGCCTAAATTTCATTTGGAAGCATTCACCAAATCAGAGTCAATTAAGACTGACCACTTTCCTTGGTCAAACCGCCTTGAACCTCACCATTGATCCATCGGGTGCCAAGGTAGTCACTTATGATGATCAGGTGTTCACTCACGCAAGTGCATCTGTATTGGTAGAGCAACTTACTGGATTACAGATTCCCATTGACCATCTACCACAATGGTTCCTTGGCATTCCAGACCAAGCCGATAGCTACCAATTGAACACCACCAACACGCTTGAATCTCTCACCAAACAAGTTAGCAACCAACTATGGACACTGAATTTTGATAACTATCGAAATACAGAGATGCCGAGTAAACTATTATCTGGTGAAGACAACAAGAACTCTAGTGAAGACAACACTAAGGTAGAGACAATCCCACTCCCTACTCGATTGTCATTCAAGCAAGACGAGAACAAAATCAACATTGTAGTTTCGAAGTGGACACTGAAAAAATGATAACAACGCCAACCCACTGGCCTTCTCCGGCTAAACTGAATTTATTTCTTTATATCACTGGTCGACGTGACAATGGTTATCATGAACTTCAGACCTTATTTCAGTTTGTCGAGTTTGGCGATGAGCTAACAGTTAGTGCAAATCAAGAAACCAGTGCGATCACAATAACCCCTGAAATCCCAGGTGTTGCACTGGAAGATAATCTAATTTGGAAAGCCGCCACTGCCCTCCAACAATATACATCGACCTCTTTCGGTGCGGATATTGAACTCAAGAAAGTGTTGCCAATGGGAGGTGGCATTGGTGGGGGCTCTTCAAATGCAGCAACCGTGCTGGTCGCGCTTAATTATTTATGGCAACTCAACCTCTCTGATGATCAACTTGCCGAAATCGGTTTGCAGCTAGGTGCTGACGTTCCGGTCTTCGTTCGAGGCCACGCGGCCTTTGCCGAAGGGGTTGGAGAACAGCTACAGCCGGCTAATCCGGATGAAAAATGGTATCTCGTCGTTAAACCTCAAGTGAGCATAGCAACTGTAGACATATTCACACATTCAGAATTAACTCGAAATACGCCGAAGCGAGCACTAGCAACGCTTCTAGAGCAAGAATACGTAAACGATTGCGAAAAAATTGTGCGAATGCTGTACCCAGAGGTTGATAAGCAACTTTCATGGCTGCTACAATACGCGCCGTCGAGATTGACTGGTACGGGTTCATGCGTTTTTGCTGAATTTAGCAGCAAAAAAGAAGCCGAATCGGTGCTAGAGCAACTGCCTGACACAGTTTCCGCGTTTGTCGCGAGAGGACGAAACATTTCGCCTTTGAAAGAAACTTTGGCTGAATACCAATCAGCCCACCCACAATCTATTTAAAACTGGACGCAACCCGAGGTTTCCACCGTGCCTGATATGAAGCTATTTGCTGGTAACGCAACACCTGAACTAGCCCAACGTATTGCTGATCGTCTATACATCTCTCTTGGCGATGCTACTGTAGACCGTTTTTCTGATGGCGAAGTCGCTGTTCAAATCAATGAAAACGTTCGTGGTAGCGATGTATTCCTGATTCAATCAACTTGTGCACCAACCAATGACAACCTTATGGAATTGGTGGTAATGATTGACGCAATGCGCCGTGCTTCTGCTGGCCGTATTACTGCTGTAATCCCTTACTTCGGTTATGCCCGTCAAGATCGTCGTGTACGTTCTGCTCGTGTGCCTATTACTGCAAAAGTTGTTGCAGATTTCCTTTCTAACGTTGGTGTTGACCGCGTTCTTACTATCGACCTACACGCAGAGCAAATCCAAGGCTTCTTCGATGTACCTGTTGATAACATCTTCGGCACTCCAGTTCTTCTAGAAGACATGGCTAACCGTGGCCTAGAAAACCCAGTAGTAGTTTCTCCAGACCTTGGTGGTGTTGTACGTGCTCGTGCAACCGCTAAAGCGCTAGGTGATGTTGACATCGCTATCGTTGATAAGCGTCGTCCACGTGCTAACGTTTCTGAAGTAATGAACCTGATCGGTGATGTTGAAGGTCGTGACTGTGTTATCGTTGATGACATGATCGATACTGGTGGCACACTGTGCAAAGCAGCTGAAGCGCTTAAAGAGCGCGGTGCTAAGCGTGTATTCGCTTACGCTACTCACGCTGTATTCTCTGGTACTGCTGCAGAAAACATCCGTAACTCAGTTCTAGACCAAGTTATTGTTACAGATTCAATCAAGCTTTCTCCAGAGATGGCTGCGACAGGCAAAGTTACTGAGCTAAGCCTTTCTCGCATGCTTGCTGAAGCAATTCGCCGCATCAGCAACGAAGAATCAATCTCAGCGATGTTTAACTAATCAAAGCTCTATAGCTTTGTTGTAGAAAAGCTTTGTTTTAGAAACTCGTGAGAGAGACACATTAAGCACTTCATTGAATGAAGTGCTTTTTTTATGTCTAACCAATATTAAGCCGCAATTCACCACAGTCAGGAATCATCGTGTTGCTATCAGCTAGCTCGCACCTTTTTCATAAACTGTGATATCATACGGCGCTTTTTGAAATCCCAAGAGAGATCCATACCTTGAGCCAACAAATAAAACTTCTCGTTGGACTGGCTAATCCAGGTCCAGAATACGCCAAAACTCGCCACAATGCGGGTGCTTGGGTGGTTGAAGAATTAGCGCGTGTACATAACGTGACACTGAAGAACGAACCAAAGTTCTTTGGCCTAACGGGTCGTATCATGGTTCATGGTGAAGATCTTCGCTTGCTGATCCCAACGACTTTTATGAACTTGTCAGGCAAAGCTGTTGCTGCCTTAGCAAAGTTCTACCAAATTAAACCAGAAGAGATCATGGTCGCTCACGATGAGTTAGATCTTCCTCCTGGTATTGGAAAGTTTAAAAAAGGTGGTGGTCATGGTGGACATAATGGTCTGAAAGACATCATCAGCAAGCAGGGTAACAATAAAGAATTCTATCGTCTTAGATTAGGCATTGGCCATCCAGGACACAAAGATAAAGTTGCAGGTTATGTATTAGGCAAAGCTCCTGCGAAAGAGCAAGAGTGTATCGAGGCTGTCGTTGACGAATCGGTTCGTAGCCTAGACATCTTATTAAAAGATGGCCTACCAAAAGCACAAAATCGCTTACATACGTTCAAAGCAGAATAAGGTTTATATCATGGGTTTTAAATGTGGCATCGTTGGTCTACCAAACGTTGGTAAGTCAACTCTGTTTAACGCACTGACTAAAGCAGGCATCGAAGCAGCAAACTTTCCATTTTGTACAATCGAACCAAACACAGGTATCGTTCCGGTTCCAGATCTACGCTTAGATGCATTAGCAAAAATTGTTAATCCACAGAAGATCCTTCCAACGACAATGGAATTCGTAGATATCGCAGGCCTAGTTGCTGGCGCATCTAAAGGTGAAGGTCTAGGTAACAAATTCCTAGCTAACATCCGCGAAACTGATGCTATCGGTCACGTTGTACGCTGCTTTGAAAACGAAAACATCGTTCACGTTTCAGGCAAAGTATCTCCAATCGAAGATATCGAAGTGATCAACCTTGAGCTTGCTCTTGCCGATCTAGATAGCTGTGAACGTGCAATCTTCCGTAATGCTAAAAAAGCAAAAGGCGGAGATAAAGACGCTAAATTTGAAACTACAGTTCTTGAAAAGCTTCTACCTATCCTGACTGAAGGTGGTATGGCTCGTACTGTTGAACTTGGCAAAGAAGAAGTAGCAGCAATCGACTACCTTAACTTCCTAACGCTTAAGCCAACAATGTACATTGCAAACGTTGCTGAAGATGGTTTTGAAAACAACTCTTACCTAGACGCCGTTCGCGAATATGCAGAAAAAGAGAACAACGTTGTTGTTGCTGTGTGTGCTGCAATCGAATCTGAACTTTCTGAGCTTGACGATGAAGATCGTGAAGAGTTTCTAGCTGACATGGGTATTGAAGAACCAGGCCTTAACCGAGTGATCCGCTCTGGTTACGAGCTACTGACTCTTCAAACTTACTTTACTGCCGGTGTTAAAGAAGTTCGTGCTTGGACTATTCCTATCGGTGCAACAGCACCGCAAGCAGCTGGTAAGATCCACACCGACTTCGAGAAAGGTTTCATCCGTGCAGAAGTAGTTGGCTACGAACATTTCATCGAATTTGGCGGCGAAAGCGGAGCAAAAGATGCAGGTAAATGGCGTCTTGAAGGCAAAGAATACATCGTTAAAGATGGTGACGTAGTTCACTTCCGCTTCAACGTATAATTCTGATTAAACATCTAGAAAAAAGGCCAGTGAATTCACTGGCCTTTTTGTTTTGCCCCTTTAGAAATAGCCCCACATCCAAAACTTAACTTCCTATATATATCGCCTTTTAGACCTGTTTTTTGTCGACAAATACACCTCTTTGCCTAAAAAGAAACCGAACAGATGTTTATTCGCGATTTATTCAAAAAAAAAGTTGACGGGTTTCGCTCAACTCCGCATAATGCGCCCCGTTCACAACGAAGCGGCAACGTCTCGAAATGAGCAACAATTTGGAAATGGCTACTTAGCTCAGTTGGTTAGAGCACATCACTCATAATGATGGGGTCGCAGGTTCGAATCCCGCAGTAGCCACCATTCTTTCTTTATGAAAGAAAAAGTACAAACAACGTTATATTGAATTACCAATATCGATATAACTATAAAGATTTGCTGCGGTCGTGGCGGAATTGGTAGACGCACCAGATTTAGGTTCTGGCGCCGAGAGGTGTGAGAGTTCAAGTCTCTCCGACCGCACCATTATTGAGATGTCTTAATTGATATCATGTTGGGCTATCGCCAAGCGGTAAGGCACTGGCTTTTGATGCCAGCATTCCCTGGTTCGAATCCAGGTAGCCCAGCCACAATTTAAAGTGTAATTATCTTTAAAAAGATAATGGCATTGGAAGCGAGATTATATTATATTACTTCGCTCTCAGATGGCTACTTAGCTCAGTTGGTTAGAGCACATCACTCATAATGATGGGGTCGCAGGTTCGAATCCCGCAGTAGCCACCATTCTTTCTTTATGAAAGAAAAAGTACAAACAACGTTATATTGAATTACCAATGTCGATATAACTATAAAGATTTGCTGCGGTCGTGGCGGAATTGGTAGACGCACCAGATTTAGGTTCTGGCGCCGAGAGGTGTGAGAGTTCAAGTCTC
>NZ_JANVFC010000005.1:0-71702 GCF_025195005.1 Vibrio sp. NC2 | reverse complement strand
CCTGTTGGGCTATCGCCAAGCGGTAAGGCACTGGCTTTTGATGCCAGCATTCCCTGGTTCGAATCCAGGTAGCCCAGCCACTATTTAAACTCTTTGTTTTTACTTAGCTTGTTTTTAGGCTAAATAGCAAACCAAGAGCACAACGTTACATCGAATCACCAATGTCGATATAACTATAAAGATTTGCTGCGGTCGTGGCGGAATTGGTAGACGCACCAGATTTAGGTTCTGGCGCCGAGAGGTGTGAGAGTTCAAGTCTCTCCGACCGCACCATCATTGAATAGAACCCAGCTTTTTAGCTGGGTTTTGTTTTATCTGGAATATGCAATTCTGCTAGCCAAGTCACCAAGTATTCTCTTCTATAACCTCACTTTTAATACGATTTTATAAGACAATGTCTGCTCCACTTTCTAATTGAGTATGACTACCTATGAAAACCCTCCCATTAACGATCGGTTGCTACACGGATACGCCAAGTAAAAGCCAAGGTGTCTATCAAACTCAGTTAGATCTAGAAACAGGAAAACTATTACCTCTAGAGCTTATTGCCGAATGTCATAACCCCTCTTTTGTCACCGCGACAAAGTCTGGAATCTATACAGCATCTGAGGTTGAGCAAAAGAAACTGCCGAAACTCATTCATATACCTAATGTTGATTCACAAATCGCGTCCAATACAGGCCTAATCTCGGGAGATCACCCCTGCCACGTTGCGATAGATCCACACAATAAATTTGCTATCACTTCCCAATACTCGTCAGGTACATTTGATATCTTTAGCTTAAGTATCAATGGCAACATCGATAAACGACTCAAAACAATCAAGATGGTTGGCTCAGGGCCGAACAAAGAGAGACAAACTAGCCCACACGCCCATCAATGTTTGTTCTTACAAAACTCACCACAGTTTGTGACTGTCGATCTCGGCACCGATCGAATCAACTTCTATTGCTTTGACGAAGAGCAAGAAGAGTTCCTTGATGAGCCAATGCAGTCTATTAAAGCGCCCGCAGGAAATGGAACTCGTCACCTAATCTTCAACAAAGCTGAAGACAAAGCCTATGTAATCTGTGAGCTCTCTGAAACGATATTAATTTTGGAAAAATCTTTAGGTATTTGGAATATAGTGGATGAGGTTGATGCCTTACCTAGTATGGAGAAGGGAGAAGCCGCAGCTGCGATTAAGCTATCCCCTGATGAACAATTCCTTTATGTGTCATGTCGACACCAATCAAGAATCAGCAGCTTCAGTGTCGACTCTGAGGCTCAAAAACTGACTTTCATTGATAGCTACGACACTGAAGGTAAATTCCCAAGAGACTTCCATATAACTGACGATGGGAAATGGCTTATCGCCGCCAACCAGCACTCCAACAACATCACCTCATTCAAGCGAGATAATGAGGATGGGTCTTTGGTTTATACAGGGTACTCGTTAGACCTTGATGCACCAGTTTGTGTCACTCAGCAACAATAAGCATTACAGCAAAAACAAAAAAGGAGAGCATCGGCTCTCCTTCTCTATATAAATAACCTGATCTAGCCGTTTTAAAGGCCCAAGGCGTATTTCAATACTTGAGCTTTAATCGGCCCTGAGCTTTCCGCTAATTTTAGTGCAGCATTGCGGACAAACTTTAGAGGGCCAATGTCATTACTGAAGGTTTTATAGAAGAAGTCCATTCCACTCTGCATCATTAAGTTGTCACTTCTTCTCATCACTTCATAGCGTCTTGCTACAGATTGATTCAATTCGCCTTTTTCATTGGTGACATCCAATAGTACTGAAACATCTTTAAAGCCCAAGTTGACGCCCTGCCCTGCTAAAGGGTTAATCGTATGCGCTGAATCCCCGACTAAAATGCAATTATTCTTCGAGTATGATTGAGCATGACGTCGTGTCAGAGGAAAAGATCCAGAATTCAATACCTTGATATCACCTAGCTCTTTAGGAAAGTTAGCGAGTACTTCATTACGCAGCTTTTCAGGGCTCATCGATGATAATTGTTTTATACGTGATGGGGAGTCATACCAAACCAACGACCCCTGCCCGACTTCTTGACCGTCAGAGGTTAGAGAACATAATGGCAAAAATGAACGAGGACCACTTGGTAGGAATTGCTGCCAAGTAATATCTTGTTGAGGCTGCTCGGTTTCGACATTGATAAGCATACAGTGCTGTCGGTAACCCCAAGCGGTAATACCAATCCCAGCTTGCTGACGAACGGCTGAATTCGCGCCATCAGCACCAACCACCCACTTCGCTGATAACTCAGCTCCTGATTGAAGCTTAACGATATTGGTTTCACCAAACTCAATCTCATCCAGCTTTTCTGGGCATAACAGTTCGAGATTGTCGTAGGCATCAAATTGAGACCATAACCCTAGTTGAATGAGCCTATTCTCAACGATATAGCCTAGACGGGGCAGATCCAGTGATGCAGCATCAAATCGAGTACGACACTCTGGATGCTCCCACGTTTCTAAACGCTTGTAAGAACACACTCGCATCGCTGCAATACTTTGCCATGCACCAAGATCTTCAAGTAAATCGACCGATGCTTGAGAAATCGCAGACACACGAATATCCATCGCTTGTGACTCATCAAAAGCTTGTGGGGCAAAACCTTCGATCACCGCAACACTCAGCCCTTGCTTTGCAAAGCCGACCGCTGTTGCTGCGCCAACCATGCCGCCACCGACTACCACAATATCGTAACTGTTCATATTTTGTACTTATCAGTTTGATTCTTTGACTGTTTTTGATTGTACTTTTTCATAACTAACTTGTAACCAAAAACCTTATTCGAAAAAAGGGTTATCCCTTATGGTATATGGCGTTAACAATAATAAAAACCACTACATAAGAGATTTGTTCAGACTACTAGTCAGTCGGTTTTGAAACCAGTACAATACGCCGCTTGCCGCTAGAGCCAGTCATAAAATTGAATACCTAATTATGACAAACAATGCTGGCGGATGAATAATGGGCGATTTGCTCCCTTAAATTAAACTAACGATCGAGCGAACATATAATGAGTAAGAAACTGCTAATTAAAACTTGGGGCTGTCAGATGAATGAATACGATTCATCAAAAATGGCCGACCTGCTTAACGCTGCAAATGGCTATGAGCTAACTGAAGTACCTGAGGAAGCAGACGTACTACTATTGAATACTTGTTCTATCCGCGAAAAAGCGCAAGAAAAAGTATTCCACCAGCTTGGTCGTTGGAAAACGCTTAAAGATAAAAAAGAAGGTGTGGTGATCGGTGTGGGTGGCTGTGTAGCAACTCAGGAAGGTGACCACATTCGTCAACGTGCACCATACGTAGACGTTATCTTTGGCCCACAAACATTACACCGTCTGCCAGAGATGATTAAGTCATCACTGTCTAACGAAAAGCCAGTAATGGATATCTCATTCCCTGAGATCGAAAAGTTCGATAACTTGCCGGAACCTAAAGCAGACGGCGCAACAGCCTACGTTTCTATCATGGAAGGTTGCTCTAAGTACTGTACTTACTGTGTTGTTCCATATACTCGTGGGGAAGAAGTTAGCCGTCCAATGGATGATGTACTCTACGAAGTTGCACAACTGGCAGAGCAAGGCGTACGTGAAGTAAACCTACTAGGCCAAAACGTAAACGCATTCCGTGGCCCTACTTACGAAGGCGACATCTGCACATTTGCAGAACTACTTCGCCTAGTTGCGTCTATCGATGGTATCGACCGTATTCGTTTCACTACAAGCCACCCGCTTGAATTTGGTGATGACATCATTGAAGTTTACAAAGATACGCCAGAGCTAGTGAGCTTCTTACACTTGCCGGTACAAAGTGGTAGTGACCGTATTCTTACGATGATGAAACGCCCGCATACGGCAATCGAGTACAAGTCTATTATCCGCAAACTGCGTAAAGCTCGTCCTGATATTCAAATCAGCTCTGACTTTATTGTTGGTTTCCCTGGTGAATCTAAGCAAGACTTCCAAGATACAATGAAGCTAATTAAAGAAGTTGATTTCGATATGAGCTTCAGCTTTGTTTTCTCTCCTCGTCCAGGTACACCTGCTGCAGATTACCCATGTGATGTACCAGCACAAGAGAAGAAAGATCGCCTGTGGGAGCTGCAACAGACAGTAAACACACAAGCTATGCGTTTCTCTCGCCTAATGCTAGGTACAGAGCAGCGTATCCTTGTTGAAGGTCCATCAAGAAAGAATCTAATGGAACTGCGTGGCCGTACTGAAAACAGCCGTGTTGTGAACTTCGAAGGTTCTGCTGATCTTATCGGACAGTTCGTAGATGTGAAGATCACTGAGGTTTACACCAACTCACTACGTGGTGAGCTAGTTCGCACAGAAAAAGACATGGGTCTACGCGTTGTAATGACTCCAGCAGAAATGATGGAAAAAACAAAACGTGAAGACGAGCTAGGTGTAGCAACATTTACGCCATAGCTAATACAACTGTTTGAGCACAAAGCGCAAACACAAAGCTTGAAATTACCTAACTAAGTGACCATCTTAGAAATAGGGATATCACCATCAGAAGCCCGGTCTAAATCGGGCTTCTTGCTCTTTTTTTTATTTAAGAGTGAGTGGCACAAAATGAGAGGCTAATTTGAGCAATAAAATCGTTACCTTAGAGATAAATCTAGAGCCAGCAGACAACAAGCGCTTGGCAAGTTTATGCGGACCATTCGACGACAACATCAAGCACCTTGAGCGTCGCCTTGGTGTAGAGATTAATTACCGTAGCAACTTTTTCACCATTGTCGGTAAGCCTCACACAACTGCCGCAACTTTAGACATCATCAAACACCTCTATGTTGAAACGGCTCCAGTTAAAGGCAACATAATCGATATCGAACCAGAGCAAGTGCATCTGGCGGTCACTGAGTCTGGCATTTTGGAGCAACACGTCGAGTCTGAAATCGACTACGGCAAAGAAGTGACCATTAAGACTAAAAAAGGCGTCATCAAACCACGTACACCAAATCAAGCTCAATACCTAATGAACATGGTTACACATGACATCACCTTTGGTATTGGACCTGCTGGTACTGGTAAAACATACTTAGCTGTTGCGGCTGCGGTCGATGCACTTGAACGCCAAGAGGTTCGCCGAATTCTGCTGACTCGCCCTGCTGTTGAAGCCGGTGAGAAGCTTGGTTTCCTACCGGGTGATTTAAGCCAAAAAGTAGATCCATATTTGCGTCCACTTTACGATGCACTGTTTGAGATGCTTGGCTTCGAGCGTGTTGAGAAACTAATTGAGCGCAACGTGATTGAAGTTGCGCCACTGGCTTACATGCGTGGTCGTACATTAAATGATGCGTTTATCATTCTTGATGAGAGCCAAAACACCACAGTAGAACAGATGAAGATGTTCTTAACTCGTATCGGTTTTAACTCACGCGCTGTGATCACAGGTGATATTACGCAAATTGATTTACCTCGTGGAGCTAAGTCAGGTCTGCGTCATGCAACTGAAGTACTCAACGAAGTGGATGACATTAGCTTTAACTTTTTCATGTCTGAAGACGTCGTTCGCCACCCTGTCGTTGCTCGTATCGTGAATGCGTACGAGAAGTGGGAAGCAAAAGATCAGAAAGAGCGCAAAGAGTTTGAAAAGCGCAAACGTGAAGAGCGTGAAGCCAAACTTCTTGAAGCTCAGCAAGCCGTTACGACACAATTAGCAACACAAAATAGCTCTGTAATTACAGAACAAGGTGATAAATAGATGTCTATTGAACTAGACCTGCAAATAGCGGTCGAAAATGAGCAAGGGCTTCCAACTGAGCAAGATATTCAGCTTTGGTTGGACAAAACAATTCCTCAGTTTCAAGAGAATGCCGAGCTCACCGTTCGTATTGTTGATACAGAAGAGAGCCACCAGCTCAATCATGACTACCGTGGAAAAGATAAGCCAACTAACGTGCTGTCTTTCCCATTTGAAGTACCACCAGGAATGGAATTAGATCTACTGGGTGACCTCATTATCTGCCGCCAAGTTGTCGAAAAAGAAGCAGAAGAGCAAAATAAGCCTCTGCTAGCACACTGGGCTCATATGGTTGTACATGGCAGTCTGCATCTGCTAGGTTATGATCATATCGAAGATGATGAAGCTGAAGAGATGGAGTCACTCGAGACAGAAATCATGCAAACTATGGGGTTTGAAGACCCGTATATTCTAGAAAAGTAAATTGATTCTAGTAAAGTAGGTTGCAGAGAAACAATAACTCATCGAACCTGTGATTTTCGCAGGAATCTGAGTTGTAACGTGTGCTATCACACTTCTGATAGCGTTATTTTTTGAGAAATCATGAACGAAGGTAACCCCCCCACTTCTGAGGGAAGTAAAAAATCTGAAGGTCCGAGTAGAAAGTCCTTCTTTGAACGCCTAGGCCAACTATTTCAAGGTGAAGTAAAAGATCGCCAAGAGCTCGTAGATGTAATCCGCGACTCAGAAATTAATGACCTAATTGACCACGACACGCGCGACATGCTCGAGGGTGTTATGGAAATTTCAGAGATGCGAGTACGCGATATCATGCTGCCTCGCTCTCAAATGGTTACAGTTGAACGCACCGATGATTTAGATACATTGATTGCGCTTATTACTGATGCTCAACACTCTCGCTACCCAGTGATCAGTGAAGATAAAGACCATGTTGAAGGCATTCTATTAGCGAAGGACCTACTTAAGTATTTGGGTTCAGAAAGTGCCCCATTTGATATCGAACAAGTGATTCGCCCTGTCGTGGTTGTTCCTGAAAGTAAGCGAGTTGATCGCCTGCTCAAGGAGTTCCAAGAAGAGCGTTACCACATGTCTATCGTTGTCGATGAGTTTGGCGGTGTTTCTGGCCTGGTAACCATTGAAGATATCCTCGAAGAAATCGTTGGTGAAATTGAAGACGAGTTCGACGATGAAGAAGAGCTAGATATTCGTAAGCTGAGTAAGCATACCTATTCGGTTAAAGCTTTAACCACCATTGAAGAGTTCAACGATACGTTTAACACTTCCTTCAGTGATGATGAAGTCGATACTGTGGGTGGTATGGTAATGACAGCACTCGGTCACCTGCCTGTTCGTGGCGAAATTGTAGAAATCGGAAACTACCATTTCAAAATAACATCCGCAGATAACCGTCGTGTGATTCAGCTACAGGTAACCATCCCTGACGAGCAGCCTCTTCCGACTATCGAAGAATAACAACTTCTCTCTAAAGAGATGACAGAAATTAGATGACTAAGACCTTTATTCATCGCCTATTACGGCCGCTTGCGGCCGTTTTTGTTGGCGCTATAACAACCCTTTCATTCGCTCCATATTCAATATGGCCTCTTGCTATTATCAGCCCAGCTTTGTTGCTGTTACTGATCCACAACCGTTCTCCTAAAAGTGCGCTTTGGATTGGCTACGGATGGGGTTTAGGCCAATTCGCAACAGGTATCAGCTGGGTATACGTCAGCATCGATCATTTTGGCGGCATGCCACTGGCAGCCAACCTGTTTTTGATGGCATTGCTCATTGGTTACCTAGCGGTTTATTCAGGCCTATTTACCTGGAGCTTAAACAAGTACTTCCCTGCTAATAACCTAAGCCGCTTTTTCCTCGCGGCTCCTGCATTGTGGTTAATCAGTGATTGGCTGCGTGGTTGGGTAATGACGGGCTTTCCTTGGCTTTGGCTTGGCTACAGCCAAATCGATTCTCCATTAGGCTCGTTTGCACCGATTGGCGGTGTCGAGTTGATTACTCTGGCAGTCATTGTCTCTGCATCTGCACTCGCTTATATGGTTATCAACAAAGCATGGAGTGTTGGCATCATCCCTGCGATCGTATTCAGTACAGGTTTTGGCATTCGAAATATCGATTGGGTGACACCGAACCCTGAAAAAACAACCTCAGTGGTATTGATTCAAGGCAACGTCGATCAAGACAGTAAATGGCTACCAAGCCACCGCTGGCCTACGATGATGAAGTACACAGATCTAAGTAGAGAAAACTGGGATGCCGATATCATCATTTGGCCTGAAGCCGCTATTCCAGCATTCGAAGTTGAGATTCCATCTTTCTTACGTAACTTAGATAGCGCAGCGAAGATGAACAACAGCTCAATCATCACTGGCGTACTCAATCAGTCTGAAGATAAGAAGTACTACAACAGCGTTCTTTCTCTAGGTGTCAATCCATACGGTGAATACAGCTACGATCCAGACGAACGCTACCATAAACATCATCTATTGCCGTTTGGTGAGTTTGTGCCGTTTGAAGATATCTTGCGCCCATTGGCACCGTTCTTCAACTTGCCGATGTCATCATTTAGCCGTGGCGATTTTGTTCAACCAAACATCGTGGCAAATGGCCGTCACTTAGCGCCTGCGTTGTGTTATGAGATCGTCTTTAATGATCAAGTTAGACAAAGCGTGACTGATGAGACGGACTTTATTTTAACGCTCTCTAACGATGCGTGGTTTGGTCGTTCGATTGGCCCACTGCAACATATGGAAATCGCACAGATGCGTGCTCTGGAGCTTGGTAAGCCCGTTATTCGCTCGACCAACAATGGTGTAACGGCAGTAACCGATTACAAAGGCAACATCATCAAGCAAATACCTCAGTTTGAAACGGCCGTATTAAAAGCTGATCTGATTTCAACTGATGGGCAAACGCCTTTTCACGCAGTTGGTACTTGGCCACTGTATATCTGGGCGATGCTCAGCTTGGTGATTGGCTGGGTAATTAGAAAGCCAAAGAGCTAGATTAGAAATTCGAAGAAAGTGATTTTAGGGTTGGCTGATTGGGTCAACCCTTTTTTATTGCTGCGGTGTAAAGTTGATGGTGCTATGGCTATAGTGTTTATGACTTAAGTGTTTACGGCTTAAGTGCTTTACGGCTAAACCCTGTCGCCCCACACTTGATACATGGAATGATATTGGTCGGGTGGTTGTATTCGGTTTGATGTCCACACTCATCACAGACAAGCGTCCCGAGCCCGATAACCTCATCCGCTTGATACAACCCTTGATGTTCTAAGTCTTGGAACAATTCAACCCATTCCACCTTAGTGCGATCAGTGATATCCAACAATCCTTGCCAAATAGAATCTGTGATCATCAAATAAAATGGACCACCTTTACTCTCTTCATAACTTTCGGAAAACTCTTTTAAGTCCGACTTCACATAGGCCGAGATCAATGAGAGCTCATCTTTGGTCATGTCATTGGCTGCTTTCGCATACTTACCTGACGTTTCGATTTTGTTGTTAAGCTCTTCAGGACTATGCTTCAGCGTTTCTATCACCTCTTCGACGACTTCTTCATAGAGTGCTTTTTTCTTCGGCATAACGACCTCCTTAAGATGACCAAGCTTTATCTTAGTGAACAGGGCCGTAGTTAAGCGACCAGTTCCTAACAAACAAATGCAATTCATACCCTTAAGTATAGCTGTCCTAAGTAATTTGGTTGAATTTACGCAATCAACCGTGCTGCAACTGCAAGTATGAAGGGTATAACTATTGTTGTACTAAGCTCCTTTAGGTATTCTATGACGATCTGTAAGATTCTGTTCTAACCGAACTCACAAATTCCAAGATAACCGGATACCATCGATGCAAGAACAATATAACCCGCAAGAGATTGAACAAAAGGTTCAACAACACTGGGATGACAGCGAGACTTTCGTTGTAAGTGAAGACCCAAATAAAGAAAAATTCTACTGTCTTTCTATGTTCCCGTACCCAAGTGGTCGACTGCATATGGGTCACGTGCGTAACTACACCATCGGTGATGTGGTATCTCGTTTCCAACGTCTACAAGGCAAAAACGTAATGCAGCCAATCGGTTGGGATGCATTCGGCCTACCTGCAGAAAACGCAGCTGTAAAAAACAACACAGCGCCTGCTCCGTGGACTTACGAAAACATCGAATACATGAAAAACCAGCTTAAACTTTTAGGCTTTGGTTACGACTGGAAACGTGAATTCGCAACGTGTACGCCTGAGTACTACCGTTGGGAACAAGAGTTCTTCACGAAGCTTTACGAACAAGGCCTAGTTTACAAGAAGACATCTTCTGTCAACTGGTGTCCAAACGACCAAACTGTACTAGCGAACGAGCAAGTAGAAGACGGTTGCTGCTGGCGTTGTGACACTCCGGTAGAACAAAAGAAAATCCCACAATGGTTCATTAAGATCACTGAGTACGCTCAAGAGCTGCTAGACGATCTAGACAACCTTGAAGGTTGGCCTGAAATGGTTAAGACCATGCAGCGCAACTGGATCGGTCGCTCTGAAGGTGTTGAACTATCTTTCGCTGTTAACGGTGAAGAAGCGCCGCTAGAAGTGTACACAACACGTCCAGACACACTAATGGGTGTTTCTTACGTTGGTATCGCTGCAGGTCACCCTCTTGCAGAGAAAGCATCACAGAACAACCCTGAGCTTGCAGCATTCGTTGAAGAATGTCGTAACACCAAAGTGGCTGAAGCTGAACTTGCAACGATGGAAAAGAAAGGAATGGATACTGGCCTAACGGCTATCCACCCTCTTAACGGTCGCGTTGTTCCTGTTTACGTAGCTAACTTCGTTCTTATGGATTACGGCACAGGTGCTGTAATGGCGGTTCCTGCTCACGATCAGCGTGACTACGAATTCGCAACTAAGTACGGCATCGATATCATCCCAGTAATCAAACCTGAAGATGGTTCTGAGCTAGACGTTTCTGAAGCAGCTTACACAGAGAAAGGTGTACTGTTCGATTCTGGCGAGTTCGATGGTCTTGCGTTCCAAGAAGCATTCGATGCAATCGCTGCGAAACTGGAAGCTGAAGGCAAAGGTAAGAAGACTGTAAACTTCCGTCTGCGTGACTGGGGTGTATCTCGTCAGCGTTACTGGGGTGCTCCAATCCCAATGGTAACCACTGAAGACGGTGAAGTTCACCCAGTACCAGCGGACCAACTGCCAGTCATTCTTCCAGAAGACGTGGTAATGGATGGCGTAACTAGCCCAATCAAGGCAGATAAGTCTTGGGCTGAAACAACATTCAACGGCGAACCAGCTCTACGTGAGACTGACACGTTCGATACGTTCATGGAGTCTTCATGGTACTACGCACGTTACTGTTCACCACAAGCTGATGACATTCTAGATCCAGAGAAAGCAAACTACTGGTTGCCAGTTGACCAATACGTTGGTGGTATCGAGCACGCTTGTATGCACCTGCTTTACTCTCGTTTCTTCCACAAGCTTCTTCGCGATGCGGGTTACGTGACATCTGATGAACCGTTCAAGCAGCTTCTATGTCAAGGCATGGTTCTGGCTGACGCGTTCTATCACACGAACGAGAAAGGCACGAAAGAGTGGATTGCTCCAACTGACGTGACTATCGACCGTGACGCAAAAGGTCGCATTGAAAAAGCTGTCGACAACCAAGGCCGCGACGTTGAGCACTCAGGCATGATCAAAATGTCTAAGTCGAAGAACAACGGTATCGACCCACAAGAGATGGTAGACAAGTACGGCGCTGATACAGTACGCCTATTCATGATGTTTGCATCGCCTGCAGACATGACGCTTGAGTGGCAAGAGTCTGGCGTTGAAGGTGCAAATCGCTTCCTTAAGCGTGTTTGGAAACTGGTTCACGCTCACTCTGCTAAGGGTGCAGCTGAAGCTGTTGACGCTTCTGCACTATCTGGTGACCAGAAAGCACTTCGTCGTGATATCCACAAGACTATTGCGAAAGTAACGGACGATATCGGCCGTCGCCAAACGTTCAACACAGCCATCGCTGCAATCATGGAACTGATGAACAAGCTAGCGAAAGCACCTCAAGAATCTGTACAAGATCGTGCAATCCTTGATGAAGCGCTAAAAGCCGTGGTTCGCATGCTTTACCCAATGACTCCACACATCTCTTACGAAATGTGGATTGCTCTTGGTGAATCAAACGTAGACTCAGCAACATGGCCAACGTTTGACGAGAAAGCGCTAGTTGAAGACGAGAAGACTATCGTTGTCATGATCAACGGTAAGCTACGTGCGAAACTAACGGTTGCAGCTGACGCGACAGAAGAGCAAGTTCGTGAACTTGGTCTAAACGATGAGAACGCTAAGAAGTTCCTAGATGGCTTAACTATCCGTAAAGTTATCTTCGTACCAGGTAAGCTTCTAAACATCGTAGCTAACTAATATTGGCTAACTAATATCAGCAGGCTAAAACGAGCGAGCTAGTTTTAGTCTGCACATATAACTGCTGAAGCGAACTTATTTTGTTTTCAGCAGTCTTTAGACAGGGTGCGACATTGCCCTGTCTACTTATTTAAGTGCTTTAGACCCAGAGCCCTACGATTCGAAAGCTCTAAAGCCTTTAAATAAGTATTCTACCTTCATGAGAGCCATCAAATAATGCGCCTGATTTCACTATCTTCATTGAAAGTTACTGTTGTTGTTTTAACCGTTAGCCTACTGAGTGCCTGTGGTTTCCACTTACGTGGTGACTATTCTGTACCAGAAGAACTCAACAAGATCTCTGTGACCAGCTACGACCAATACAGTACGTTTACACGTATGATGAAAGGTCAGCTACGTATGAATGATGTAGAAATCGTACCGCCTGCAGAAAACACCCCTAATTTACATATTATTAGCGAAAGCGTTAGTGAGCGAACTCTATCCCTTTACCAGAATACTCGTGCAGCAGAAAAAGAACTGACGCTCAACGCATCATACCGCGTCACGATTCCTGAGTTAGGCTCAAAGACATTCTCAACGAGCGTAACCCGTAGTTACCTAGACAACCCGTTAACTGCATTAGCAAAATCTGTTGAGCGCGACATGATCGAAGATGAGATGCGTAAGCTTGCAACAAGTCAAATCCTTCGTCAAATGGCTCGACTAAAAGCGAACATCGCAGCTGATAGCATGGATCTAGATGCGCTAGAAAATGTTCAAGTGAAAGAGCTTGAGAAACAATACAACATCAAGAACGTCGAAATAGATCCAAGTTCTACGGAAACGGCAAAGCCCGTCGAATCAGCTGAACAATAGGTTTATTTGATGCGTATTTTTGCTGACCGCTTGTCAGAGCAACTTGCTAAACAGCTAAGTAATGTTTACCTCATTTTCGGTAACGAACCTCTCCTGTTACAAGAGAGCCGAGAAGCGATTCAAAAGGTTGCAAAACAGCAAGGCTTTGATGAACGTCACCGCTTTGCTATTGATAACAGTCTGGACTGGAATCAAGTCTATGACTGTACTCAAGCATTAAGCCTGTTCTCTAGCCGTCAAATCATCGAACTTGAACTGCCAGAGTCCGGAGTTAATGCTGCGATAGCCAAAGAGCTACTAGCAATCTCAGAGCATATCCACAGTGATATTCTGTTGGTCTTGATTGGTACGAAGCTAACTAAGGCTCAAGAAAGTGCTAAATGGTTTAAAGCACTGTCTACTCAGGGTCACTGGATCAGTTGCCTAACGCCAGATGTCAGCCGATTGCCTCAGTTTGTCCAAGCGCGCTGCCGTCAAATCGGCTTATCTCCAGACCCTGAAGCGATTCAAATGCTGGCACAGTGGCACGAGGGTAACCTATTTGCTCTCACTCAAAGCCTAGAAAAGCTAGCGCTCCAATACCCTGACGGAAAACTTACCCTAGTACGCTTAGAAGAATCACTAAGCCGCCACAACCACTTTACTCCATTCCATTGGAGTGACGCGTTACTGGCTGGAAAAGGTAATCGTGCACAACGAATTCTAAGACAACTGGAAGCTGAAGGTGTAGAGCCAGTCATTTTACTGCGTAGCATACAACGTGAACTTGCCTTGCTATTACAAATGCAGCAACAAATGAAACAGATGCCGATCGGCCAAGTATTCGAAAAACACCGTATCTGGCAATCTAAAAAGCCTCTTTATAACGCTGCGCTAACAAGAGTTTCGATTTCTCAATTACATTCGTTGTTTGCGTTGCTGACTCAAGCCGAATTGATGACAAAAACTCAATATGAACAGTCGCCTTGGCCACTAATTCATCAGTTAAGCGTAGAGTTTTGTATCCCTTCAGCTTCAATCCCATTTCACGCATAAAAGCGTGGTATATTCTAGGGTCAACAGATCCTAAAAAGCTAAATTCAGATTAAAGGAACACTCCGTGTTACGTGAAGAACTAAAAGATTTTCTTGCAGACAAAGCCGACGACATGAAAGCAGAATCGATTGTTACTATCGATGTAGAAGGCAAATCAAGTGTTACTGATTACATGATTGTCTGTACTGGCACCTCTAAGCGCCATGTTGCCTCTATCGCACAACACGTTGCCGATGAAGTGCGTAAAGCTGGTATGCAACCACTAGGCATGGACGGGCAGCAAGAAGGTGAATGGGTTGTTCTAGATATGGGAACAAGTATGCTTCATGTTATGCAAGAAGAACATCGTGAGCTGTACCAACTAGAAAAACTTTGGGGCTAAGCGTTGAAGATCCAGTTAATCGCAGTTGGTACAAAAATGCCAAAGTGGGTTGAAGAAGGCTTTAAAGAATATAAACGCCGCTTCCCTCATGATATGCCATTAGAACTCATTGAGATCACTGCGGGAAAACGTGGTAAAAATGCTGATATTGCACGTATTCTTCAAAAAGAAGGCGAAGCAATGTTGGCAGCAGTGCCAAAAGGCAACCGCATTATCACGCTTGATATCCCAGGTAAAAAGTGGGATACCCCACAACTGGCAGAACAATTGGAAAGTTGGAAGTTGGATGGACGCGACGTTTCTATCCTTATTGGCGGGCCTGAAGGATTAGCGCCTGCATGTAAAGCGGCTGCAGACCAAAGCTGGTCTCTATCGGCGCTTACTCTCCCTCACCCATTAGTACGCGTTATCATGGCTGAAAGCTTGTATAGAGCTTGGAGCATCACTGCTAACCACCCTTATCATCGAGAATAAGCGTTAATGTTACGTAAACGTAGCCAAATCCGTGATTACAAAGCAGAAGCACGACTATTTACTAGTCGTGCTTTTGTTGCGTTTGCGGGGATCATAGTCATGATGTCGATGTTGGTTGTTAACCTGTACAACATTCAGGTCAACCAATATCAGGACTATAAAACCCGCTCTAACGACAACCGTATCAAGGTCGTTCCCATCGCGCCTAACCGTGGTTTGATTTACGATCGCAACGGTGTACTTCTTGCCGAAAACCGCCCAGTTTTCAACCTAGAAATTACACCCGAAAAAATCAAAGATATGGATGACACGCTCGTCCGTCTACAAACGTTAATCGAGATTCCACCTGAACGTATCGAGCGTTTTAATCGTGATCGCCGCAATTCACGACGCTTCAAGTCAGTACCAATTCTGAATCAGCTCACCGAAGAGCAAGTTGCGGTGTTCTCTGTAAACCAGCATAAATTTCCGGGTGTTGAGGTAACAGGCACATTAAAACGTTTTTATCCGTATGGTGATGTACTGACTCACGTTATTGGCTATGTATCGCGCATCAACGATCGCGATATACAACGCTTAGTACGAGAAGAAAAAGACGCCAATTACAAAGCAACACGTGACATCGGTAAACTTGGCATTGAGCGCTACTACGAAGACATGCTGCACGGTACCGCTGGCTATCAAGAAGTCGAAGTGAACAGCCGAGGACGAGTGATCCGCACACTAAAATTTGTCCCTTCGGTTCCGGGCAAAGATATCGTACTTAACTTAGATATCAATCTTCAACTATATGTGCACAAACTGCTCGATGGACGCCGTGGCTCTGCCGTCGTTCTCGACCCGAAAGACAATGGCGTGTTAGCGATGGTGTCTAGCCCAAGCTACGACCCTAATGCATTTGTGCATGGTATCTCCTCTAAAGGTTATAACGCCCTACTACAGAACAAAGATCGACCTTTGGTTAACCGTGCCACTTTAGGTATTTATCCACCAGCTTCAACGATCAAGCCGTTTATCGCCGTTGCTGCTCTACAAGAAGGTGTGATTACACCGAATACAACGCGTAATGATCCAGGCTATTGGAAAATACCTAACTCTAAAACCAAGCCGTTTCGCGACTGGTTACGTTGGGGACACGGTGTTGTTAATATAGAGAAAGCGATTGAAGAATCAGTTGATACCTTCTTCTACCAAATCTCCTTTGATCTAGGTATCGACCGTTTATCTCAATGGATGATGCTATTCGGCTTTGGTGACTATACAGGCATTGATATTTACGAAGAAAGCAAAGCCAACATGCCAACTCGCGAATGGAAAATGGCAAGACACCGTGTGCCTTGGTACCAAGGTGACACCATCCCTGTTGGTATCGGACAAGGCTATTGGACAGCAACACCGATGCAAATCGCAAAAGCCACGTCTGTATTGGTCAACGAAGGTGAAGTAACAGCGCCTCACCTATTACGTGCGACGATCGATAATGGTCAGCCATTCGATGACCAAACGGTATCAGAGATCGAAACTTATCCTCCAATCACTGGTGTTAAGCAGAAATACTGGGATATCGCGCAAGAAGGCATGAGACTGGTAAACCACGGAAAGAAAGGTACTGCAAGACGTTCATTCCAAAAGATGTCTTACCAAACCGCTGGTAAATCAGGAACTGCGCAAGTATTCGGTCTCAAAGAAGACGAAGAATACAACGCGGACGAAATAGCAGAGCATTTACGCGATCATGCACTCTTTACTGGTTATGCTCCTTTTGAAGATCCAGAAGCGGTTGTGACTATCGTATTAGAAAACGCAGGTGGCGGCTCATCAAATGGCGGCCCTGTCGTTAGAAAAATATTAGACCATATTATTCTCGCTGAAGAAGATGAAAGTAAGGCAACAAAATAATGAAACTTGATCCTTCTACTGGACGAAATAGAGCCTTGTTTGAAAGGCTCCATATCGATCTTCCATTACTGCTCGGTATTCTGGTGTTGATGGGCTTTGCCTTATTGATCATGTACAGCGCCAGCGGACAAAGCCTTGCGATGATGGATCGTCAAGCAATGCGTATGGTGCTGTCTTTAGGTGTCATGATCTTCTTAGCGCAACTTTCGCCTCGTACCTATGAAACCTTGGCCCCGCTGTTATTTGCAGGCGGTGTCATCTTACTCTTGGGCGTGTTGTTCTTTGGTGAGGCATCTAAGGGTGCCCAACGTTGGTTAAATTTCGGTTTTGTTCGATTCCAACCCTCTGAACTATTAAAGCTTGCAGTACCTTTGATGCTGGCTCGATTTATCGGTAAACGATCACTGCCGCCAACCTTTCAAACATTAGCGATCTCGCTAGTAATGGTGTTTGTACCTACCATTTTAATCGCTAAGCAACCCGACTTGGGTACATCCATCCTTATCGCCGCATCCGGTATCTTCGTGATATTCCTAGCTGGTATAAGTTGGAAAATCATTGCTAGTGCCGCCATAGCGTTAGGGGCATTTATCCCAATATTATGGTTCTTTTTGATGCGTGAATATCAAAAAGTACGAGTAAGAACCCTTTTTGATCCTGAATCAGATCCATTAGGTGCGGGCTACCACATCATTCAAAGTAAGATTGCGATAGGTTCTGGTGGTGTATCAGGAAAAGGTTGGCTACAAGGTACTCAATCTCAATTAGAATTCATTCCAGAGCGCCACACTGACTTCATTTTTGCGGTAATTGCCGAAGAATGGGGCATGATTGGTATTTTGTTCTTGCTTGCTATCTACCTATTCATTATTGGACGGGGTTTAGTGCTCGCGAGCCAAGCTCAAACGGCATTTGGTCGAATGATGGGTGGCAGTATTGTACTGAGCTTCTTCGTTTATATCTTTGTAAACATTGGCATGGTAAGCGGTATTCTACCCGTGGTTGGTGTTCCTCTACCTCTCGTCAGCTATGGCGGTACTTCGATGGTTACCCTTATGGCTGGTTTTGGTATTTTAATGTCGATCCATACACACAGAAAAGCATTCTCAAAGGCGACCTAATCGATGTCTATTACAATATTTCAAAGAAAAGCATCTTTGGTTGATGAGCTGCCAATCAAAAAAATAGTCTCTATCCTAGGCTTAGCGATTTTAATCAACGGCTGTTCTTCACAAAAGCCTACCGGTCGCTACGATATTGATTCGGATATTGCACCGGATGCACCTATCTCGGTAGAGCATCTAGAAGATGCTCACCCTCAATATGAACCTTATAGTTTGGGCGGAAACACTAACTACACACTGCGTGGTGAAGACTACAAGATCATAAAAAGAACCGAAGGGTTTACCGAGAAAGGAAAAGCATCTTGGTACGGTAAGAAATTTCATGGCCATTTAACCTCAAATGGCGAGATCTACGACATGTATTCCATGTCTGCAGCACACAAAACATTGCCGATTCCGAGCTATGTAAAAGTGACGAATACCGATAACAATAAAACGACGATTGTTCGTATCAATGACCGAGGCCCATTCCACGAAGGCCGAATCATTGACCTTAGTTATGCGGCAGCTTACAAGCTCGATGTCTTGAGAACCGGCACCGCAAATGTTGAGATAGAAGTCATCACCGTGGCGATGCCAACCGACGCGAATAAAAAGGCCGCTTTGCCGCAATTTATTATTCAGGTCGCCACCTCTCCACATGAAGATAGGACCGAGAAGTTAGCTAAAGATCTAGGCGAAAAGCTAGCTGTAGCAACGTTCTTGCAGCCAAATGACGATAACTACCGTCTGATGCTTGGGCCATTTCATGACTATGCTCTGACTCAAGAGAAATTAGAACAAGTTAAGCTAATGGGTTACCCGTCAGCTTATATAAAAAAACACACACTAACCCGCTAATTAATCTAACAGTTACTTCTGGTAATCAGCGCTCTGGTGTGACAGAGTGATTCTGTTAATATATGAATAGTTCACCAAATAATTGCATTCAAAATGATTAAATCTAATAAACTTGTTAAATCGATTTTTGCTACTTCTGTTGCTCTTTCTGCAACGATAGCTACATCGTCATTCGCCGCTCCAATTGTAGTCCCTGATGCACCGCAAATCGCCGCTAAAGGTTTTGTTCTGATGGATTACCATTCAGGCAAAGTACTAGCAGAGAAAGAGATGAACACTCAACTTTCTCCAGCAAGTTTAACCAAGATGATGACAAGCTACGTGATCGGCCAAGAGCTAGAACGTGGCAACATCAATCTAAACGACGATGTTGTAATCAGTGAAAATGCTTGGGCTAAAAACTTCCCAGATTCATCGAAAATGTTCATTGAAGTGGGCACAACGGTTAAAGTGGAAGAACTGAACCGTGGCATCATCATTCAATCAGGCAACGATGCGACTGTTGCAATGGCTGAGCATATTGCTGGTTCTGAAGATGCATTCGTTGACCTAATGAACGCATGGGCAAGCTCTATCGGCATGAAAGACACGCACTTTGCTAACGTGCACGGTCTAGACAACCCGAATCTATACTCAACACCTTATGATATGGCGCTACTTGGTCAGGCGCTGATTCGCGATGTTCCTGATGAGTACCGTATCTACTCAGAGAAAAAATTCACTTACAACGGCATCACCCAGTACAACCGTAACGGTCTGTTATGGGATAAGAGCATGAACGTTGATGGCATCAAAACGGGCCATACAAGCAAGGCAGGTTATAGCCTAGTCAGCTCAGCAACCGAAGGCAAAATGCGCCTAGTTGCTGTTGTGATGGGAACTAAAAATGCTAACGCTCGTAAAACAGAAAGCAAAAAGCTGCTTAGCTACGGCTTCCGTTTCTTCGAAACAGTGGCACCACATACTGCTGGTGAGACATTCGTTGAAGAAAAAATCTGGATGGGTAGCAAGGACACGGTTGCTCTAGGTGTCGACGAAGATACTTTCGTTACCCTACCTCGTGGCCAAGCGAAGAACCTTAAGGCTAGCTTTGTTCTTGAAAAGGAACTGGAAGCACCAATTAGCAAAGGCGATGTTGTCGGTAAACTATTCTACCAAGTTGATGGTGAAGACGTTGCTGAATATCCACTACTTGCACTAGAAGATGTAGACCAAGGCAGCTTATTTAGTCGTCTATGGGACTACCTAGTATTGCTGTTTAAGGGTTTATTCTAAACCAGTCAAAGCTTTGCTCTAAGCAATACACAAGCTCAGTGCAAAGCTAACTCAATGAGTAAGTTCATTATTTACTCATTGACGAACTAAAAGCCGCCATGTGCGGCTTTTGTTGATCTTGAGTTCAGCGATATTTACACGTAATATTCCGCCCTATTACTCGTGTCTGTTGACCGAACACGCTTTTTATCGACATTTCGCCAATTTGCGAGAGTCTAGCCTTTTGGAGCTATTCATGAACATCAATTCTGATGCAAAACTAAAAGATCTCTTAGAGTTCCCTTGTTCATTCACTTACAAAGTAATGGGCTATGCTAAGCCAGAACTTACTGAGCTAGTGCTAGAAGTGATCCAGCGTCATGCTCCTGGTGACTACAGCCCAACGCTAAAACCGAGTGCGAAAGGTAACTACCACTCTGTTTCTATCAATATTACGGCGACTTCAATTGAGCAAGTAGAAACGCTATATAAAGAACTGGGCGAGATCGAAATCGTTCGTATGGTTCTGTAATCTCCGATTACACATGAAAAACAGCGGCTTATTGCCGCTGTTTTTGTTTGAAGCACCCTATCTAGGTCAAATTCATTCAACTTAATTTTCAATAAATACAAAGAAAGTTGAAAAACCTTGCAGTCCGTCTGTAGTTAGAAACCTGTTTCGCGTTTATAATGCGTTCACTTTATTAATCCTTGAGGGAGTGCAGCTTTGCAAAATAAGCTAATCGTAAAAAAATTAGGCCGTCAGGATTACGAACCTGTATGGAAAGCCATGCATAAGTTCACAGACGAACGCACAGAAGAAGACGTAGACCAAGTTTGGTTGGTTGAACACAACCCTGTCTTCACTCAAGGACAAGCAGGCAAAGCCGAGCATGTATTAAATGCTGGGGACATCCCTGTAATTCAAAGCGATCGCGGTGGCCAAGTGACTTATCATGGCCCAGGTCAGTTAGTCGCTTACTTTTTGATTAACATCCGTCGCAAAAAATTCGGAGTACGTGATTTGGTGACTCATATCGAGAACCTCGTAATCAACACTCTGAAAGCTTACAATATAAATTCAACTGCCCGACCTGACGCTCCTGGTGTTTATGTCGATGGCAAGAAAATCTGTTCACTCGGATTACGTATTCGACGTGGCTGCTCGTTCCACGGGTTAGCACTCAACGTCGATATGGACCTGTCTCCATTCCTACGTATTAACCCATGTGGTTATCAAGGTATGGAAATGGCACAAGTAAGCCAGCTAGGCGGGCCAAGTGAACTAGAAAACGTTGAGCAACAGTTAATACAAGAGCTCGTAGAGCTACTCGGCTATGACCAAGTAGACATTCAAGCCACCAGTAACATTACAGCAGAAGCATAAAATCATGAGCAAACCAATCCAAATGGAAAAAGGCGTTAAATATCGTGACGCTGACAAAATGGCATTAATTCCCGTAAAGAATATGCCTGCTGAACAGAAAGAAGTTCTACGTAAGCCTGCATGGATGAAGATTAAACTTCCTTCAGACAGCCATCGTATTCAAGAAATCAAATCAGCAATGCGCAAGAACAACCTGCACTCAGTTTGTGAAGAAGCGTCTTGCCCTAACCTAGCCGAGTGTTTTAACCACGGCACGGCAACGTTTATGATTCTTGGCGCTATCTGTACTCGTCGCTGCCCGTTCTGTGATGTTGCCCATGGTCGCCCTGTTGCTCCTGAAGCAGAAGAGCCGAAGAAACTGGCTAAGACGATTAAAGACATGAAACTGAAGTACGTAGTAATCACTTCAGTTGACCGTGATGACTTGCGTGACGGCGGTGCTCAACACTTTGCTGACTGTAACCGTGAAATTCGCGAACAGAATCCAAACATTCGCATTGAAACCCTGGTACCAGACTTCCGTGGTCGTATGGATGTTGCGCTTGATCTAATGAAAGACAACCCGCCAGATGTTTTCAACCACAACCTAGAGACAGCGCCGCGTCTATACCGCAAAGCGCGTCCAGGTGCGAACTACAAATGGTCTCTTGATCTATTGAAGAAATTCAAAGAACAGCACCCAACTATCCCAACAAAATCAGGGGTGATGATGGGCCTTGGTGAGACGAAAGAAGAGATCGTTCAAGTACTGAAAGACCTTCGTGAACATGGCGTAACGATGCTGACACTAGGCCAATACCTAGCACCAAGTCGTCACCACTTACCAGTAGAACGCTACGTGCCGCCTTCTGAGTTCGATGAACTGAAAGAGATTGCTCTAGAGCTAGGCTTCACTCACGCCGCTTGTGGTCCGTTTGTACGTTCTTCTTACCATGCAGACTTGCAAGCTCAAGGTATGGAAATTAAGTAATCACGATTGCTTAACTAGAAACGTGAAGGCGCTGACTATTATGTTCAGCGCCTTTTTTCTATCTTGTTCGTGCCACTAAGCTTTATATTTCATACCACTATAGCTTTATATAAAAACAACAGAGCCACTCTTTATGAGTGGCTCTGTGCTTAACGTTTCAAGTTCTTCTGAAGGTTTAGGTTCAGAGAGTCCAGATAGGGATCAGCGTTAGCCGAAGGATGCCCAGATAACCGTTGCGACTAGGATTGGGCATACAAACTTCACATACATTGGCCAAACCTTACCAAACCAACCCAATTGGAAATCAGGGCAACCTTGCTCAAGCTCTTTCACCTTAGAAGCTCGACTCCATACCCAACCACCAAACACGCAGAACATCAGTGCTGCGACCGGTTGAAGGTACTGAGTCGCTATCATCGCAACCATGCCAAACATCGCGGCAAAGTTGTAAACAATCACCACACTAAACAACGCGATAACACCACCAATTACCCCGCTCGTAGGCGTTCGTCTAGTATCAAAACGCTCGCTCACTAGTGCTACAGGGCCTTCAAGCATCGAAATCGATGAAGTCAGTGCCGCAATCGTTAGCAATAAGAAGAAAACAATCGCGAAGATCTGACCAAGCACGCCTAAGCTATCAAACATCAACGGCAGAACTGTAAATACAAGCGTATCAGAACTTAATAGTGAGCCATCTTCCGCATAGATTTGTACCCCTTTCTGCATCGCAACAAACATTGCAGGCATCACGACTAAACCCGCAATAAAAGCGACCGCAGTATCAACTAAGGTAACGTTCATTGCCATTTTGGGCAGGTTCTCTTTCTTACTCAAGTAAGAGCCATAAACCAACATCGAGCAACCACCAATGGTGAGCGAGAAGAAGCCCTGTCCCATTGCTGCCAAAATCAATTTTCTATCCCAAACTTTTTCAAAATCCGGAACCAAGTAGTGTTTTAGGCCTTCCATCGCGCCAGATTGCGTCATGATGTAAACAAACAATAAGCCAAATAAAACAAATAGTGCAGGCATCAAACGAGTCGACCATTTCTCGATGCCTTGCTTAACACCGCCCTGCACAATCAAGATAGTCAGTACATAAAATGCGACGGTACCAAATACGTTGCGCTCAACACTAAAGCCTTTAAACCAATCAGCAACACCCTCTAGACCCATCAGATCAGCGACAGCACCAATGAGGAAGCAGATCAACCAACCACCAACAATACTATAAAATGCCAACACGGCGCTTGGCACACTCAATCCGACCCAACCGACAAACTCACCGACTTTCTTACCCAAAGGGTTCGTAGTCAAAGAACGCATGCTATCGACAGGATTTGCTTGGCCGTGACGACCAATAGCCATCTCAACCACCAGCATTGGGAAAGCGACCACGAAGATCATGATCAAATAGACTAAGAGAAAAGCGCCACCACCGTTACTGGCAACTTGAGTTGGGAAACCCCAAATATTACCTAAGCCAACCGCTGCACCAGCCGCTGCTAAAATAAAGCCTAAACGAGAGCTAAAGTGCTCTCTTGAAGAGGAAGATTGTTGGTTCATATTGCCCGCATCAAAAATCAGTGAACTAGTTGAGAAGTACAGTAATAAAAAGCAATGATAGGCACAACCAATAAATGAACAATTCTCTGATTTTTACAATCAATGCGCTATTTATAACCACAAAGTTAACAACCTACTGGTGTTATCGTTTACCAAATGACAACCAGTCAAGATGTAGACCTAGGAAAGCGAAGAAACGAAGAAACGAAGAAAGTATATCGAGTTAAATGCTCGTTCGGCTGAGCCCATAGATCCATAAACACCTACATCCATAAGCACATACATACAAAAAGAGCACCAAACGGTGCTCTTGTGATTCATCAGTCAATTCAGATTAAATCGTGAATACTTGATAGTCTTTTAGGTTCGGAATGATTTCATGCAGCTCTTGCTCTTGTTCCGCCATCTCATCAAGAGAATCACAGAACTCGTTCGCTTCTTCTTGTACTTGTTGAGAGTGTTCTTTCATTCGCTCTTCAACTTTCAGCTTTAATTCAGCCATACTGTCAGCCAATTCAGTCAGGTTTAGGCCACCATCTTGTTTCATTTTTTCTGACATCGCATTAAAAGCGCTGGAGATAAATTCTTGATTAAAGATTTCTTTCGCCTTCTCGAAATCTTCAGACCAACCATTGGCCATCGAATCAAAGCTTTCAGCTGGTAACACTAACTCGCCATCTTTGTAGTAACGAGCTTCCAGTTCAGCAAAGTAGGTTTTCATTGATTCTTTTACATTATCAAATGATTCCGGTGAATCTAGGCTAGCCGCAATATCATCAATCACGTCATTCGCTAATGCTAGGCTATCGTTAGCCATTTGTTTCGCTCGTGGTAAGTACTCACTCATGCTTTCGCGGTATTTTTCAATCGCCGCTTGTTGGTCTGCATCAAGCTCAACCTTCTCACCATGGATATATAAGTCGTTGTTGCCATCGAAAACGGCAGTATCACCATTCACTTGATGGATTTCGACTTTTTGGTCATCGATTCGCAATTCATTTTTCAAATCAACTCGACACTGAGCAGCAAAAGTTGGCAGGCTCAAAAAAGAGATTACCGCTGTTAACGATGCGATTAATACATTGTTTTTAATAAATATTTTGTTTTTCATAAATACATTGTTTTTCATAACATCCTCTCATCAATCTGACAGATTACTATACCCTTGGTATATGCTTCTTTGTCAGAGAAACGTTTTATATATACGTTACTCAGTTAGTCGATAGATATTACTTCATAGCAAAACTGTTTATCTGCGACCTTAAACTCAATTTCATCACCGACTTCTTTACCCATTAGAGCCTGACCAAAAGGTGCATTTGCCGTCACGATGGCAATCTCATTCTCATTCCACGTGACAGAAAGTCCGCCGACTCTCGGCCCCATAAAAAAGTGTTTATATTGATCATGCTCGTCAATGACCACAACGTAGCTGCTCACCGTAATTCGCTCACTGTCGCGCAACACTAAGTTACGATAACACTGAATGTCGTCTTCACACTCTTGCACTCTTACGGCTTGGCCATGAGCAAGATATGAAGCTTCTAATGCCAATGTATCGTACTTATGTTCAGGCACAGTCTCTTCATCGGTCGCAGCATCAATCGCACGCTGAGTCGCAGATTGGGCGATACGTAGTCGGGATTCGAGTTGCTCTAAGATTATTTGGCGAAGCTCTGACTTATTCATACTATTGGGGTGCTTTTCTATAGGAGCTACAGAATAGAATTAGGTACAATCAGGTGCAAGACATTTGATTCATCAAGCGACGCGATCATGAATGGACGCTCGCTTTATCATCAATACGACACTTAATAATTCAGGTAGAACATAAATGATTGAGCAGAAGTTAAAACAAGTATTCGGATTCGACTCACTGCGTAATGGGCAAAAGCAAGTCATTGATAATGTTCTATCTGGTCATTCGACGGCGGCCATATTCCCAACCGGCTCAGGTAAGTCGCTTTGCTATCAATTGCCAGCGCTAGCATTGCCACATTTAACCTTAGTGATATCGCCACTGTTAGCTTTAATGAAAGACCAGCTCAGCTTCTTGCACAGCAAAGGCATTAGCGCAGCTGCAATCGAATCAAGCCAAGACAGACAAACCACCCAACAAGTGATGCAGTCGGTACGTAACGGAGACACCAAGATCCTCATGATCTCCGTTGAACGCTTGAAGAACGAACGCTTTCGCCAGTTTATCTCCCAAGTGCCGATCTCGTTACTGGTGGTCGATGAAGCGCACTGTATTTCAGAGTGGGGACATAACTTTAGACCAGATTACCTAAAGCTTCCCCAATACCAAAAACAGCTCAATATTCCTCAGGTACTGCTGCTGACAGCAACCGCGACCACATCAGTTATCCAAGATATGAAGTCTAAGTTTGATATCGATGAGGAACGTGTTGTGGTTACGGGTTTCTATCGTCAAAACCTCGATCTGTCGATTCAACCTTGCGAACAAACCAGCAAACTAGAAACCTTGTGCAACGTCGTTAATCAAGCTTCTCTTGCTCCGACTATTGTTTATGTCACCCTTCAACAAACAGCAGAGATGGTGGCTCAGCAACTTCGTAACGCTGGCGTTAATGCTGTTGCTTATCATGCAGGTCTTAAGCCTGAAAACCGAGATGTAATTCAACATCAATTCATGAATGATGACGTGAACTGTATCGTGGCCACCATTGCGTTTGGTATGGGCGTCGATAAATCCAACATTCGCCGAGTCATTCACTTTGATTTACCAAAATCGATAGAGAACTACTCGCAAGAGATCGGTCGAGCAGGCCGAGATGGCCAGCCTTCAGTATGTATTCTTCTCGCCAACAAGTACGGCCTCAGTACACTGGAGAACTTCGTATTTGGCGATACGCCAGACAACATATCGATCCAAGCGGTATTAAAAGAGATCTACGAAAACCAGAACATTGGCGCTGCTGGCTCGAATCAATGGGAGATCATGCTTAACCAGCTATCACGTGAATCCAATATTCGTCAGTTACCGCTAAAAACACTACTGGTGTATCTCGAAATTGAAGGCGTGATTGAGCCGAAGTACAGCTACTTCGCTGACTACAAATTTAAGTTCGTTCGCCCGAAACAGCAGATCACCGAACAATTCCAAGGCGAACGTCGTCATTTTGTCGAAGCGATTTTCCAGTGCTCGCCTCAAGCCAGAGTCTGGTGCCAAGTTGATTTCGATGCGCTGTGGACACACTTCCAGACAGATCGTCAGCGTGTGATTGCGGCAATCGATTATTTCAATGAACAAGGTTGGATTGAATTGGAAAGTAAGCAGATCACAGATGTGTATGCTATCCACAACACCTCTGAAGACATGATGCAGTTATCGGAACGTCTAACTGAATTGTTTAAAGAAAAAGAGAACAGTGAAATAAACCGTCTTAACCAAATGCTGAGCTTCTTTGAGGCAGACACTTGTCTAAGCTCACGCCTAGCGAGCTACTTTGCCGATGATAAGGCACCAACAAACTGTGGTCATTGCTCGGTATGCCGTGGTGAGGTAGCAATATTACCAACCGTCGATGTTGAACCCGTTGACGACGAAACCGTAATGACATGGATTCATGAATTTGTATCTAAGAGCCAACAATTGATCACCGACGAAGCCATTACGCGTTTTCTATGCGGAATTGCAACCCCGCTTTCAACCAAGCTTAAAGCCAGCAAAATGGTTGGTTACGGCAAGCTAGAGCAGCAACCATTCAGTGATACCTTAGCACGAGTTAAACAGCTTCCTAGATAAGGTATCTCACGTATCGATATAGAACACTGGCTAGGCTATGAAGTCTAGTCGGTGCTTATCTGTGTGCATCTCATTACTCTCTATTCCCACTTATCCTCTATTCTCACCTACCCTCTATTCTTATTACTCTCTAAACAAGACAGCCTAAAAGAAACTCAGCTGACGCATTTGATCTTTGGGTTGTAGCATCACGCTCAAACCAAGCAGGCGTATTTCTCGCCCTTGTTGTCTTTTCAGTATTTCACTTAACAGTTCTTTGAAGTGCTCGCGATCAAGAGAGGCGTGGATGTGCTCAATAGTGGTTTGTTGAAAGTCGGCGAACTTGAGCTTAATACCCTGCTTGATGATCGCTTTACTTGGGCTGGCTTTTTCGAGACGAGTTTCAAGCTCAGGAAACAGCTTATCTTCGATCACCTGCCAACATTCCTCGTAGGTAGAAATGTTTTGAATAAAGGTGCGCTCCACACCTACCGATTTTCGTTCACGTTCGATGATAACTTCTCGGTCATCAACTCCATGACTCCGCTTCCATAGTGATGCACCTTGACGGCCAAACCTGAGCAATAGATCGCGATAGTCAGACTCCTTAATGTCCTTACAAGTAAAGAAGCCTGCTTGATGCAGTTTTTCGATACTGACCTTGCCAACACCGGGAATCTTTTCGAGTGGGAGCTCATCAATCACAGCTTGTACGTCTTGTGGAGGAATCACAAACTGTCCGTTAGGTTTGTTCATATCCGACGCTACTTTCGCTAGAAACTTTATTGGAGCGATGCCAGCCGAAGCGGTCAAGTTGAGTTCATTCCAGATATCGTGACGAATCGCCTCTGCAATCAGTGTGGCCGAACCATGACATTGCTTGGAATCGGTGACATCAAGGAAAGCTTCATCCAAAGAAAGAGGTTCAATGATGGATGTGTATCGAGAAAAAATTTCGCGGATCTTTTTCGATATCTCGACGTAGACCGACATTCTCCCAGGGACAACCAACAGGTTGGGGCAAAGCTGCAGCGCTTTTCCTGTTGGCATTGCAGAATGAATACCAAACTTGCGAGCTTCATAATTACATGTACTCAAAACCCCGCGCTGTTTTTCATGTCCCCCGACTGCGAGCGGTCGATTTCTATAAGATGGGTTATCTCGCATTTCTACAGCTGCGTAAAAACAATCCATATCAACATGGATTATTTTTCTAACTTTCTCTTCGCCCGCACTACACATTTAGGAATAACTCAACCTTACAACTGTATCTATGAACAGTATAATCAATTATTCTCAGATTTAAAATGATCTGGAGTCCAGCTCAACAGGTTTCTCTTCAATAGCCGCCTACTATTCTGATAGTATTGTTAAGGAGTATTTAGTCTATAAGTAGGGATAGCTTTTGAGTGAGAAAATACTAGTAGTAGAAGACAGTCGTGCATTCAGAAACTACCTGTACCAGCAATTTAAAAATGATGGCTATGATGTTTCACTGGCTGAATCAGTAGCAGAAGCCAAAGCTATCTTAGAGCAAGAGACGGATTTCTTGTGTGCGGTGCTCGATTACTGCTTACCCGATGGCCAAGATGGTGAGATCATTGATTTGGTACTCGGCTATCAACAAAAAATCATTGTGCTCACGGGTATGTTCAACAACACACTTCGAGAGCAAGTACTCGCAAAAGGTGTGCTTGATTACATCCTTAAAGACAGCATGTCGTCAGTCAGTTACTTACTTCCTCTGGTTAATCGAATATCGAATAACCGATACCATAAAGCCTTAGTAGTTGATGATTCTGCTGTGGTTCGTCGATATGTTGTCCAACTTCTTGAGCATCAATATATTCAAACGATTCAAGCGGTAGATGGAGAGCAAGCACTAGAGCTCCTCCAAAACGATCCTGATATCACTTTTGTCGTTACCGACCATGACATGCCGAACAAAGACGGCATTTCGATGACCCGTGATATTCGAGTCCAACACGATCGTAATCAACTTGCTATTCTCGGCCTATCTGGCAGTGATGATCGCACAATGACCGCTCGCTTCCTTAAAGCTGGCGCCAACGACTTCCTTTATAAGCCATTTAACCAAGAAGAATTTTTCTGCCGTATTCACCAATTGCTCGACATGAAAGAAGCAACCAACGAACTGTTTCGTCATGCAAACGAGGATGCTCTGACCGGACTTTGGAACCGTCGCTACCTTTTCAATCAAACATGCAAAGGCTGCGAACATCGCAGTATCGCTATGATGGATATCGACTTTTTTAAAAAGGTGAATGATACCTACGGCCACGATGGTGGTGACGCAGTATTAATTGAGGTTGGTAAAATCATCAAAGAGCACTTTAAAGATGATTTAGCAGTTCGCTTCGGTGGCGAAGAGTTTTGCATTCAGTCATGTGAACCATTTGAAGATTTTATAGAGACCTTGGAGTCGATGAGAGTCGCAATTGAAAATCATGAAGTGCAGCATGATTCACATGTGATTAAAGTGAGCATGAGCATTGGCGTGACCGACCAAGAAGGCTCTTTAGACGAGCAAATCAAAGCAGCAGACGAGCTACTTTATACCGCGAAAAAGCAAGGTCGAAACCAGTTGATATGCGCTCGTAATAACCTTCAACGCGTTAATGAGTAACTCCTGCTTTCCTAGAGCACGAACCGAGTCAGTATTTAAAATGAAAAGAGCCCAAGGTGTTAACCTTGGGCTCTTTGTTTTTTGGGGAGCAGGTTTCGCTGCTAATCGTTATTGCTGCTAATCGCAATTAAGCAATACGATCTTTATTCCAAGAAGCTTCTTTTTGCTGACGCTCAGCCAGTTTCTCTTCGCGGTATGCTTCACGTGCTTCACGCTTTTTGCGCGCATCACAAGGTTCAGGGCAGTTACATACTTTATCAATACCAACAGCGCCTAAGCCACCACAGCTACCCTTCACAACTTTCTTTTGGATAATATAGCCAATAGACATCGCTGCGATTACTGCAAGAAAAACACCAAATGTAATCAGAAATGTATTCATAATTATCTCGCTTACCTTATTTACCTAAGTATGGCTTAAATGCTTCAGAAGCAATTTCTTTAAAGCCATCTGCTGTTTTTACCACCATGAACACAGGGATGTTATGTTGGTTCGCGACTTCCAGTCCTTTTTCTTCACCTAAGACCATAAGGCCTGTAGATAAGCCATCTGCAGTCATTGAAGACGGGTTTAAAACGGTTACAGAAACCACTTTATGATGAAGCGGCTTGCCTGTTTCAGGGTTAATGATGTGTGAGTAACGAACACCATCGCGCTCAAAATAGTTACGGTAGTCACCAGATGTTGCGATCGCCATATCACCCGGCTCGATGATCTCTTGAATGTTACGCTCGTCGACAGTTGGCTTCTCTATGGCGATACGCCAACCCACACTTTCACGGTTTAAACCCTTCAAGCGGATTTCACCACCTACTTCAACCATGTAATTATGAATACCAATTGAATCAAGGTAATCAGCAACGACATCCACACCCCAACCTTTTGCGATAGTTGAAAGGTCAACATACAAGTTAGGCAAGTCTTTGCTTAACTTATTACCTTCAACGCTCAAGTGATGAATACCAACCTTAGCCTTGCGAGCCGCAAGCTCTTCATCTGATGGAACCACTTCAGGACGCGCTTCAGGACCAAAACCCCAAAGGTTAACTAATGGTCCAACCGTAACATCCAATGCACCTTCAGTAAGACCGTTCAAACGAATCGCTTCTTTCACAACAGTAGCTGTTTGTTCAGATACTTCGAATGCATCGGCACCTTTATGCTGGTTAAAACGGCTCAGTTCTGAGTCTTCACGGTAGGTCGACATTTGATCATTCACTTCTTCAAGCAGACGGTCGATCTCGGTATGAACTTCGTTAGACTCAGGAAATTCATCACCATTGATGTACTTGATATTGTAACTGGTACCCATTGTAGGGCCACTTAAATGCACTTGCTCTCTTGCCTGATCACAGCCCGCAAGAAAAATCAAAGAAGTTAATGCAA
Organism: Vibrio sp. NC2; assembly: GCF_025195005.1. NCBI lineage: Bacteria > Pseudomonadati > Pseudomonadota > Gammaproteobacteria > Vibrionales > Vibrionaceae > Vibrio > Vibrio sp. NC2. The sequence goes on along the minus strand of NZ_JANVFC010000005.1, from coordinate 39,938 downwards.
CAAGCCAAATTCTCACTTGCTTACTCCTGTTTAAGGTTAAGGATTTATATAAGGAAAAATAAGAGTAAAAAATAGGTATTTTGAATGCCTTACTCTTTCTTATATAAGCCAGTTTGTTGTCACGAGTAGTCTTAGAAAAACAAATGGCTGACTCGTAAGAGTCAGCCATAATATCAATCACTTAAATGGATTAACCACCGAAGTCATCTAGTAGAATGTTTTCATCTTCTACACCAAGATCTTTCAGCATGCCGATAACAGCCGCGTTCATCATTGGTGGACCACACATGTAGTACTCACAGTCTTCAGGAGCTTCATGATCCTTCAGGTAGTTTTCGTACAATACGTTGTGGATGAAACCTGTGTAACCATCCCAGTTGTCCTCTGGTTGAGGATCAGACAGTGCACAGTGCCACACGAAGTTCTCGTTTGCAGCCGCTAGGCCATCGAAATCTTCAATGTAGAACATCTCACGCTTAGAACGTGCACCGTACCAGTAAGACATCTTACGAGTAGAGTTAAGACGCTTAAGTTGGTCGAAGATATGTGAACGCATTGGCGCCATACCTGCACCACCACCGATGAATACCATTTCATTGTCTGTGTCTTTAGCAAAGAACTCACCAAATGGACCAGAAATAGTACATTTGTCGCCTTCTTTAAGAGACCAGATGTATGAAGACATCACACCAGGAGCTACGTCAGGGTTGTTTGGCGGCGGAGTTGCGATACGCACGTTAAGCTTGATGATGCCTTTCTCTTCTGGGTATGAAGCCATAGAGTAAGCACGAATCGAATGCTCTTTAACAATAGACTCGTAACGGAACAAGTTGAACTTATCCCAGTCACCACGGTATTCGTCAGGAATATCGTAATCTGCGTATTTCACGTGATGTGGTTCAGCTTCAATCTGAATATAACCACCCGCGCGGAATGGAACTTCTTCACCTTCAGGGATAGCAAGTGCTAGCTCTTTGATGAAAGTAGCTTCGTTATCATTAGAGATAACTGTACATTCCCACTTCTTAACACCAAAGATGTCTTCGTCTAGCTCAATCTCCATGTCAGTTTTCATAGCAACTTGACATGCAAGACGTTCGCCTTCGCGAGCTTCGCCTTTGGTGATGTGATCAAGTTCAGTTGGTAGGATGTCGCCACCACCAGACTTAACTTTTACACGACACTGACCACAAGAGCCACCGCCACCACAAGCAGACGATACGAAGATACCAGCGCCAGCTAGGGCACCAAGTAGCTTGCTACCAGGTTGAGTAACGATCGCCTTTTCAGGGTCGCCGTTTACAGCAATAGTGATGTCACCTGATGGTACTAGCTTAGACTTAGCGAAAAGAATCACTAGTACTAGAGCCAATACAATAATGGTAAACATCGCTACGCCAAGAATAATGCTTTGCATTTGTTATTCCTTATTACTGGGTGCTTACCCTACAGTTGAACACCAGAGAAAGACATAAAGCCTAACGCCATCAGACCAACAGTAATGAACGTGATACCAAGGCCACGTAGACCTGGAGGTACGTCAGAGTACTTCATCTTCTCACGGATACCCGCAAGAGCAACGATAGCTAACATCCAACCCACACCAGAACCGAAGCCGTAAACAACAGATTCAGCAAAGTTGTAGTCACGAGTTACCATGAAAGATACACCACCAAAGATTGCACAGTTAACTGTGATCAATGGAAGGAAGATACCTAGTGCGTTGTACAAAGGTGGGAAGAAACGGTCTAGAACCATCTCTAGGATTTGTACAAGTGCAGCGATAACACCGATGAATGCGATGAAGTTAAGGAAACTTAAATCGACACCGGCAACAAGTGCATTTTCTTTTAGGATGTGTGTGTAAACAAGGTTGTTTACAGGAACAGCGATTGTAAGTACTACAACTACCGCAACACCAAGACCAAAAGAAGTTTTAACTTTCTTAGAAACCGCTAGGAATGTACACATACCTAGGAAGAAAGAAAGCGCCATGTTTTCGATGAAAATCGATTTAACTAGCAGACTAATATAATGTTCCATGACTACCTTACCCCTTCGCTTCTACTTGTTCTGGTTTGAACACACGAATTGCCCAAATCAAGAAACCAATTAGGAAGAATGCAGAAGGTGCTAGAAGCATCAAGCCGTTTGGCTGATACCAACCACCGTTGCTCACTAGAGGTAGTACTTCCATACCAAATAGTTTGCCAGAGCCTAGAAGCTCACGGAAGAAACCAACAGTGATAAGAACGAAACCGTAACCAAGACCGTTACCAAGACCATCGATGAAAGATGGGATTGGCGCAGACTTCATTGCGAATGCTTCAGCACGACCCATTACAATACAGTTAGTAATGATTAGGCCAACGAATACAGATAGCTGCTTAGAGATATCGTATAAGTATGCTTTAAGCACTTGGTCTACCACGATTACTAATGATGCGATAATTGCCATCTGAACGATGATACGCACACTGTTAGGAATGTGGTTACGGATCAAAGAAACGAAGAAGTTAGACAGAGCAGTAACGAACATTACCGCGATAGTCATAACAAATGCAGTTTCTAGCTTAGTGGTTACCGCAAGAGCAGAACACACACCAAGAACCTGTAGCGCGATTGGGTTGTTATCCAACACAGGCGCTAAGATGCTCTTTTTAATTTCTTTTGCACTAGACATTAGTTCAGACCTCCGTCACGAACTTTTGCTAGGAACGGACCAAAGCCCATATCACCTAACCAGAAGTCAAATGTATGTTGAACACCAACGCTGGTCAGTGTTGCACCAGAAAGGCCATCTACACCGTGATCAGAACCTTGAGGAGCGCCACCTTTAACAACCTGGATAGCAGGTTTGTGGTTTTCGTCGAATAATTTCTTACCAACGAATTGAGCGCGCCAAGTTGGGTTCTCAACTTCACCACCAAGTCCAGGAGTTTCACCTTGCTCGTAGTAAGTGATACCAGAAACTGTGTTGCCATCAGTTTCTACTGCAACGAATGCGTACATCATTGACCATAGACCGTTACCGTGAACAGGGATGATAACTTTAGAAGTTTCAGCGCCATCTTTCACTAGGTATACCGTACCCGTGTTAGCACGACGAATGATCTTAGCGATGTCATCTTCAGCTGAAAGCTTGATTGACTGAGCCGGATCTTTTGCCGCTTTACGTTGGTCGTATGCAGCAGCGTCGCCGTCAACGAAATCGCCAGTAGCGAAATCAACTAGACGAGGTTCGATGTTCTCTGCGTACAGTGCTGGGATATTACCCGCAAGTTCAATGCCCGCAACTTCAAGGATCTTAGTTTGCTGATCCAGAACTGCGTTAGCTTGTTGCTTAGGTTTAAGAACAACTGCAGCTGTTGAAACGATGATTGAGCACACTAGGCTCAATGCGATAACAACAAACAGCGTCTTTTTAATGCTATCGTTATTACTTGCCATAGCGCGCTAGTCTCCGCTTAATGTTCTTCTCGATTACAACGTGGTCAAACAGAGGAGCAAATAGGTTTGCGAATAGAATCGCAAGCATCATGCCTTCTGGGTATGCAGGGTTAACTACACGAATCATTACACACATTGCGCCGATTAGGATGCCGTACCACCACTTACCTTTATTGGTAAATGAAGCTGATACTGGGTCAGTCGCCATGAAGAACATACCGAACGCGAAGCCACCTAAAACTAGGTGCCAATGCCAAGGCATGCTGAACATTGCATTAGTGTCAGAACCAATCACGTTAAATAGTGTTGATACTGCAACCATACCGATCATTACACCCGCAATGATGCGCCATGAAGCAATGCCCATGTAAACAATCATTGCTGCACCAATCATAAGTGCAAGCGTTGAAACTTCACCGATAGAACCTGGAATGTTACCAATGAATGCGTCCATCCAAGTGATAGCTTCACCTGATGTTACGTTCATTAGTGCACTACCGCCGCCTTGAGCCCATTGGCTAAGAGCAGTTGCACCAGAGAAGCCATCTGCAGCAGTCCAAACTACGTCACCTGAAATCTGTGCAGGGTATGCAAAGAACAGGAACGCACGACCAGCAAGAGCAGGGTTCAAGAAGTTACGACCCGTACCACCGAAGATCTCTTTCGCAACAACAACACCAAAGGTAATACCTAGTGCTGCTTGCCATAGAGGAAGCGTTGGCGGAACGATAAGCGCAAATAAGATAGAAGTAACAAAGAAACCTTCGTTGACTTCGTGCTTACGCACCATACAGAACAGTACTTCCCAGAAACCACCAACGATAAATACCGTTGCGTAGATAGGTAAGAAGTAAGTCGCACCCAAGAGCATCTTACTGCCCCAACCTGCATCGGCCCCTAAGGAGGCTCCAAGCATTTCGGTTAGCCAGTAGTGCCAGTTACCATCAATGATAGAAACTAGTTCTGCACCTGAATACATGTGGTTTAGTGCTGCGATAGCCTGACCACCTGCGTTGTACATACCCCAGAACATTGCTGGGAATACCGCAAGCCAAACCATGATCATGATACGTTTTAAATCAACGCTATCACGGACATGCGAGCTTTTCTTTGTAACAGTACCTGGTGTGTAGAAAAGTGTTGCTGCTGCTTCGTAAAGCGCAAACCACGTTTCGTGTTTACCACCTGGTTCAAAATGATGCTCGATGTCTTCAATAAACTTTTTAAGGCCCATGAAAATTACCCTTCCTTCACAATTGTATCTAGGCATTCACGAAGTAACTGACCGTACTCGTACTTACCAGGACATACAAAGGTACACAGTGCTAAATCTTCTTCATCTAGCTCTAGCGCACCAAGTGCTTGTGCACTATCAACGTCGCCAGCGCATAGATCGCGAAGCAGCAAAGTAGGCTCCATATCTAATGGCATTACTTTCTCGTAGTTACCAATTGGAACCATAGAGCGATCACTACCGTTCGTTGTCGTTGTCATATTGAACAACTGACCTTTAAACACGTGACCAAGGAATGAACGAGTAACAGAGAACTTGTTCTTACCAGGCATAGCCCAGCCGAATAGCTCTTTATCACGACCTTCACGAAGAACCGAAACTTGTTGATGGTAACGGCCAAGGTAAGCATGTGGACCTGAAGCGTGAACACCAGATAGCACTGAACCTGAGATCAGGCGAACTTCACCTGGCATCAACTCGCTGTCCGTCAACTCTTCAAGGCTAGCACCAATTTGAGTACGAACTAGACGAGGATTGTTAACTACTGGACCAGCCAGAGAAACAACGCGCTCAGAGTAAATCTCACCAGTAAGGAAAAGCTTACCGAATGCGATCACGTCTTGGTAGTTAATGCTCCACGCTACATTTTGTGCATTTACCGGATACAGGTAATGCATATGCGTGCCTGCAAGACCTGCAGGGTGTGGGCCATCAAAAACATGTTCTTCAACGTTAGACTGAGCTGAACGAGGTAAGCTAGTACCTTTTTTACAAACGTACACTTTACCGTTAGTCAGAGTTGAAAGAAGATCTAAACCAGCAACGAAAGCATCAGACTGCTCGTTAATGATTAATTCTGGCTCAGCTGCTAGCGGATTAGTATCCATAGCAGTAACAAAAATAGCCTGAGTTTCAGAATCAACTGCTGGAACCTTGCTGAACGGACGAGTTCGCAAAGCGGTCCATGCGCCAGACTCAACTAACTGAGCTTTAACCGTTTCACGGTCAAGGCCTACTAGTTGGTTAGCTTCATAGCTATTGAACGTGATTTGCTCATTGCCTGCTACTTCAATCACTACTGATTGAAGAACACGCTTAGCACCACGGTTCACTTCAATAACTTTACCGCTTGCTGGAGAAGTAAATACAACACCTGGGTTCTTTTTATCTGCAAAAAGAACTTGGCCTTTCTTCACTTCATCACCAACGCGAGCATGCATCGTAGGACGCATACCAACGTACTCTTCGCCAAGCAAGGCGACTTTAGTGATGGACTTACCATCATTAATCACCTGGGATGGAGTTCCTGCGATAGGAAGATCCAAACCCTTCTTTATTGTAATCATACGCACTTGCACTACTTTATCGGGAAAAAGATTCTTTTAATTGCGTAAATTCAGGACGTTTTAAAATCGCCCTTAGACACGACATTACAGTGTCCGGTTTTGGTAAATTTGAGATACCAAAATCGCAACAATACATTAATAAACTCATCACAAGAATTATGTGAGATTTATCAGGTGCCATATTCTAGCATTTTTTGACAACTTGATGCCATGACCAATAACTTGAATACGGCCTTTATTTGGTGAGATTTGAAGCATATGGACTCTCAAATATGTATAAATTTGACGAGCCGCACAGATAGAATGGCTTTTAGAACGTGTTTTAAACAAGAGATTAATACTCTGTCACAAACTAATATTTTACGTGTTATGTTGAAACACTGTTAATAAAAACATTACTCATTGTAGGTATTTTTGGTCGGTCAATTTACCATCAGCTTGAGTGATATAACAACAGAAAACAGATAGATTTTGAGACAAAAGAGGCGGCCTAGCCGCCTCTTCTATATGGGTTAATTATCTTACTTACCACCACCCATACACATCGGGCTATCTGGCACGTTATTTAGCTGCTTCATCCATTCATCTTTTGTATAAGTGTGAATGGATAGTGCGTGAATATTATTCGCTAACTCTTCTGATAGTGCTTTATTTACCGCTCTATGACGAGCAATAAGACGCAAACCTTCAAACACATCGCTGACAACAATCACTTTAAAATGACTCTCAGAACCAGCCGGAACATTGTGCATATAGCTCTCATTCACCACGTTTAAATGACTTGGTGAAAACTCATTGTGCAATTTTGTTTCGATAACTTCTTGGATCATTGTGATTCCTTAAATAGCGTATTGGCATTATCTGTCGCTCCAGTATAAACCCTAACTAACCGACTGTCTGAGTATTTCATCGCTGACTCGAGGGGTTTAGTCGAGTTTTTTATATCTTGTTCAGGCTGCATTTGAGACAATATCTTTGTTATTTCTTACATAAGTATCTCAAGCAATGAAAACTGAACTTACCCTTCACGATAGAACTTTAACCCTAAATCGTTTCCCCAACCGTTCAAATGAAACCCTTCAAGCTTGGGATGCCGGCGACGAATATCTGATTAGCCATGTTGAAGAGATGAATCTTGAACCTGGTAAACACATCCTGATCATGAACGACAGTTTTGGCGCCCTATCCGCTTGGTTCTCCAAAGATCATGACGTGACCATGATGAGTGACTCTTTCATTTCTCATCGCGGAACGCTAAAAAACTTACAGCGCAATCAAAGTAACCGAGTGAACTTCTTGAACACGATGGATGATATCCCACACGGTATCGACCTTGTGATCATGCAATTGCCAAAAACCAACCGCCACCTAATATGGCAATTGAGCCAGTTGCGCCAAGCATTACCTGAAGGTTGCCAAGTGATTGGTGTGAATAAAGTAAAAGAGATTCACACTTCAACACTGAACCTGTTTGAAAAATATCTCGGTGAAACCAAAACCTCTCTGGCTAAGAAAAAGCACCGCCTTGTGTTCTCTTCTCCAGACTGCCAACCGATTCAAACAGTAGAGCCTTATGTTGAATGGGACGTAGACGGTGAAGATATCCGCCTGAAAAATTTACCAAATGTTTACTCTGGGGAAGCGCTCGATCAAGGCGCTCGTTATATGCTAGAGCACATCCCTCAAGATCCTGAGCTACGTCATATCATCGACTTAGGCTGTGGCAACGGTGTATTGAGTGTAAAAGCAGGGCAATTGAACCCACAAGCTCGTATCACCTGTGTGGATGAAAGCTTTATGGCGGTGGAATCGGCGCGCCAAAACGTCAAGGATAACCTTGGTGAAGAAGGCAACTTCCAGTTCATCGCCAACAACTGTTTAGATGGCTTCAAGAAGAACAGCACTTACTTAGTTATGTGTAATCCTCCGTTCCACCAGCAACAAGCGATTACAGACCACATTGCATGGCAAATGTTCTGTGATGCAAAGCATGTTCTTAGCAACGGAGGCAAATTAATTGTTATTGGCAACCGACACCTCGGATACGATGTCAAACTAGCAAGACTATTTGGTGAAGCTAACGTTGAAACGCTTGAACTAAACCAAAAATTTGAGATATTACAAGCAACAAGAGAGCCTGCGAATTTTAATAAATAAGCAGAAACGACTTCACAAGAATTTAAGATACCGAGCTTCTGGTGTGAATTTAGAAAGGATAAAGGAATGAAAAAACTGATTTTGGCTGCTTCTATTATGGCATTGACAGCATGTTCTGCCCCTCAGCAAGAACAGATCAATGTAATGCCAGAAGCTTCACTAAGCTCAAGCAACCTTGTACAAGGCAAAACATACACACTAACCAGTAAAGATGTTCGTGCCGCTCAATATGTAGCCTTGGTTGATAGTGGCCGTTCAAACATTCAGCCAATTCACGCTAAACAAAACATGCGTATTTCGCTAGAGAACGCAGTAGCTCAACAGTTAGAGTCTCAAGGTTTCCGAGCAAGCGTAAACAGTGAAAACTCTATTGTTTTAGAGATTCAAGAAGCACTTGTTACCGTAGAACACACCATTATGGAAAACCAAATGGACGGTAAAGTAACGCTTGAAGTAACGGCCGAGACACCTGAAGGTAAGCTCGTTAAAACATTCAACGGTACCGCAACTCGTACTGGAGCGCTAAGTGCTTCAAACGACGACATCTCAATGGTTCTTAACGATGTGATCAACTTGGTTCTTACTGAAATTGCGAACGACCCTGAACTACAAAACTACATGAAGGAACGTTTCTAATGAGCCGTATTCTAACTTCTATTGCATTAATGCTGGTGAGCGCGAGCGTTTGGGCAGGCCCAAAAGTGAACGTTGAAACAACATTAGGTGACTTCACGATTGAGCTAAACCAAGAGCAAGCTCCGGTTAGTACTGAAAACTTCCTAAAATACGTGGCAGACGGCAGCTACGAAGGCACTATCTTCCACCGTGTTATTCCTGGCTTCATGGCGCAAGGTGGCGGCTTCGATCAAGACATGAATCAACAAGCGACTTATGCCCCAATCAAAAATGAAGGCAGTAACGGTCTAAAGAATGATACAGCAACGATCGCAATGGCTCGCACTAACGCGCCAGACTCTGCGACTCGTCAGTTCTTTATCAACTTTTCGGATAACGACTTCTTGAATGCAAAAGGTGGTAACCCGGGCTACGCTGTTTTTGGCACGGTAACTGAAGGGTTTGATGTCGTACAAAAGATGGCAACCATTCCAACTATGCGAATGGGCCGCATGTCAGATATCCCAACCGACCCTATCATCATCAACAAAGTAACACTTCTTAAGTAATCTCATACAGCGCCCTTAACCTCTTAAGGGCGTTTTTCTATACAAGGACGCCCCATGTCATCTGGCACTCCCTCTCTTTCTTGGATGCAGACTTTCCGTAGCTACCTAGATAAACGTCTACTTTGGGTGTTTATGTTGGGTTGTTCGAGTGGCTTTCCTTGGGTTCTTATCGGCTCTAACATGTCAGGCTGGCTAAAAGATGCAGGATTAACTCGTGCTGCTATCGGTTATTTCGGTAGTGTGTTCGCCGTCTATGCGATTAACTTTCTTTGGGCACCACTGGTAGACCGAGTCAAACTGCCGATTCTACATGCGATATTGGGCCAACGACGCAGTTGGATATTTCTATGCCAAAGCTTTGTATTGATCTGCACGCTGTTCATTGCCGGGGTTAACCCTGCCAATGACTTGATGTTCACCTCAATGCTGGCTCTCGGAATTGCGATTGCGTCTGCAACCCAAGATATAGCCATTGATGCCTTCCGTATTGATTCCTTTCCTAAATCTGAATCTACCAAATTACCGCAAGCATCCGCAATGGCAGTGATGGGATGGTGGACTGGTTACTCTCTTCCTGGTTATCTCGCATTTATCAATGCAGATACAATAGGTTGGAATGGTGTTTATTACGGCATGGCCGGTGTCGTTATCATTCTGATGCTATTCACCCTGTTTGTCGGAGAACCAACAACGCAACGTGAAGCATTACAAAAAGAAGCACAACAGCGCCATAATAAAGTTGTGGGCTCTAAAGTTGTGGCCTGGCTAAGCGTTACAGTGTTGGAACCTTTCTACGATTTCTTCAAGCGAAACGGTGTTCAAGTTGCTATTACGCTTCTGTTGTTCGTATTCCTGTTTAAGATAGGTGAAGCCTTCTTAGGCAGAATGTCGATTCCCTTCTATAAAGAAATCGGCTTTAGCAATGAACAAATCGGCCACTACTCCAAGTTAATTGGCTGGGGAGCAACCATATTCTTCACCTTGCTAGGCAGTGTCTTCAATGTGAAATTTGGTATTGTACGTGGGCTAATGATTGGCGGCGTAGCAATGGCAGCCAGCAACCTAATGTTTGCATGGATTGCTCAAGTCGGACCCAATGAAAACTTATTCCTTGCAACGATTATTGTCGATAACTTCACAACCGCCTTTTCGACAGTGGCATTCGTTTCCTTCTTAACGCTACTCACTGGGCAAGCTTTCTCTGCAACACAATATGCTCTATTAGCATCTTTAGGTAATTTTGGTCGAACGACGTTGGCATCTTTCAGCGGTGAATTGGTCGACTTCCTCAATGACTGGTCAACCTTCTTTATACTAACGTCATTAATGGTGATTCCAAGTTTGATCATGCTCTACTCGTTACGCCACTTTTTCACTGATTTATTAGAAAAAGCCAAAAACAACCACGAATAAAAGTAAAAGAAAACAAAAGAGAAGAGGGTAGCCCAGTGCTACCCTCTTTTACATTCTGCCAATAGATACTTAAACGCTAATCTGTAGTATCACTTACGATCAAGTTAAAACCAGTTCCCGTCGAGTCATCAATCGCGACGACTTGATAAACAACACCGTCAGCCAAAGTTGCAGGCGCAGAGTCAATGGCAACAGTAGTTGGGTCTCCTGCGACAGTAATTGTCACGTAGTAAGATCCCGCTGCAACATAAATACCATTCGCGTAATCTTTGAACTTCACATCACTTAGTGCCGGAGTGCTACCAGATATTCCCACGTTCTCAGTCAAGTAGATATCAACCGGTGCTGCAACTGGGTTTGCCGCCGCATGAGTAATGTTTAACACCGCACTGGTCGCAACCGGGCGACGGTTTTCAGGGACAACTAGTGGTTCCAAATTGAGTGGACTTAACGTACCCACTGCATAAATGCTGTAATCCATCCCAGCAAATACAGCTAAACCATCAACATCGATAAATGTTGGAGTCGTCGTTGCAGTTTCGTAAATATCAATATCGTAGCTACCTGCAGCCAAGTCTAGGAAGCCGCGAATCTCTTTAAACATCAGAGCATCAAGAGGAGCAAACTTAGTAGAGTTAACGAACACATCGACATCAGGTGCACCATCAACCAAATGCCCCACTCTTACTTCTGCCGTTTCTGCCATGTCGTAGATTAAAGATGAACCGCTACCATCCATCACCATCAACTTCACCGGAGATGCACTGTTTGAATCAGCTCTTGGCACCGCCGCAATCGTTAGTTCGCTACCGCCAGAAAGAGTGATTTCTCCAGAGTCAAAAGCAATAGCACTGCCGCTCACGGTTTCTAATCTCACTCGGTATTGCCCTGCTGGAATATTGAGTACGTCAGTAAAGTCTTTATAACCGAGAGTGCCAAGCGGAGCGCCCAATGGATCATTCGGTGCCGTTACGTATAAGTTAACATCCCCAACCCCTGTTGCCGCGTGAACAACTTGCACATCTAAACTTGAACTCGTTGCCGTTCCCTCAGCAGGCCTTGTAACAACTAAAGCCTCAACTGGGTTATTCGAACCATCAGCATTGCCGACCACCATTACGGTGTAATCTAGATCACCGCTCAAATCGAATTGGCTTGTCGGAATCACAGTCGCTACTGCGTCACCTGGGAGTTGGACATCTACTTGCAGGGTTGTCTGTCCTTGATCTAATGAGGCATATCCGGATGCTTGAGCATAATCGACATCGCTCCAACGAGCCTGACTATTTACTAGCACATTAGCCAACGGAGCATCCGGCGATGCATGTACAGCTTGAAGTTGAGTTGTTGGTTGATCGTCATCATCACACCCAACAATGAACAGGGCTGACATCGCTACCGCGAGTATTGGTGAATATTTCATCGGTCTTCTCTCCAAAAAAGTTAGACCAGTTCGTCACACAAATGATTAGTCCAATAACTAATCTTTAAAAATTGTCTCAAAACCTAGTGCAGTGAACTGTCTTTAATTCTCCGTGATTCAAAAAGTAGCTAGGTTCAAATTCCTAGTCAGTCATCACATGAGTTGTTCATCAATTGATTCCAACATCATTACGCAGTTGGTCAAAAATAGATCAAAGACAAGATTGAAAGGAGGTTTGAATGAGTCATTTTTAAAGAGAAAACGCTTAGAAAGGAATACTGTTGATTTTGATATGCATGTCACTCTAATTAGTAGAATCGTTTGCTTAGCACAGTATTTCACCTATTTATCCACAAAATAATCTAATTTCACAAAATCAATAGAATTAGAGGTGCATCAAGATGCATTGATACATTAAAGTTCCGTCATTTAGATCATTAGTGTGATCAACTTCACCTTAATAATTGTAGTTTTCACTCTGTCTCACTTTTATTTGAGAACAAAATCGCTATTATGCTCGGCATTCGGACATCATAAACACGCACGGATTAGCGGGTTACTTATTTCAAACATAGAGAGTTCCATTATGCGTAAATCACTTTTAACTCTTGGCCTACTTGCAGCAGTATCTGCTCCAGTAATGGCAGCTGATTATTCTGACGGCGATACTCACAAGAACGATTACAAATGGCTTCAATTCAACCTTATGGGTGCATTTGATGAGCTTCCAGGTGAATCATCACATGATTACCTAGAGATGGAATTCGGCGGCCGTTCGGGAATCTTTGACCTTTACGGTTATGTTGATGTTTTCAACCTAACATCAGACAAAGGTAGCGATAAAGTTGGTGATCCTAAGATCTTCATGAAGTTTGCTCCACGTATGTCTATTGATGGCCTAACAGGAAAAGACCTATCTTTCGGTCCAGTACAAGAGCTATACGTTGCTTCATTAATGGAATGGGACGGTACTGATTACAAAACTAACCCATTCTCTGTAAACAACCAGAAAATCGGTCTTGGTTCTGACGTAATGGTTCCATGGTTTGGTAAAGTTGGCGTTAACCTTTACGGTACTTACGATGGCAACCGTAAAGACTGGAACGGCTACCAAGTTTCTATGAACTGGTTCAAACCATTCTACTTCTTCGAGAACGGTTCATTCATCTCTTACCAAGGTTACATCGACTACCAATTTGGCATGAAAGACGAATACGTTTCAGCTAGCAACGGTGGTGCAATGTACAACGGTATCTACTGGCACTCAGATCAATTCGCAGTAGGTTACGGCCTTAAAGGCTACAAAGATGTATACGGCATCAAAGATAGCGATGCGCTTAAGTCTTCAGGCTTCGGTCACTACGTAGCAGTAACTTACAAGTTCTAATAGAACTTCTAAGAAAGTTTCCAAAATGGCACCCTCGGGTGCCATTTTTTATTGCTTTCATTTAATGCCTCGCTATCCTTGCAGCATCACTTTCTTATCTCGGTATTGCTGTGAACATCACTATTGTTGGGCCAGGGGCCATCGGCTCTTTATGGGCAATAAAACTACTTCAAGCTGGTCATAATGTGTCTTTGTGGAGTCGTTCCACTGATAACTCAATTGACTTATCACTTGATGGACAAGCTTCCCTTTCCTTCAGTAACAACAATATCGAAAAGCTATCAGCGAGTGACTTGGTTATTTTCACGGTCAAAGCTTGGCAAGTAGCAGAAGCCACGACTCCGTTACTTCAACATCTCGATCCCAACACCATTCTTATGTTCATGCATAACGGAATGGGCGCGGTTGATGAGATAGCCACTCAAATTGATGCTTACCCCATAATATTGGCGACGACTACTCAAGCTGCATTCAAACCAGACCGTAATAATGTATCTCATACTGGATTGGGCCAAACTCAATTGGGTGCTTTCAACCAAACTGGCCAACAGTGTACGTTTTTAGTTGATGTCTTAGATGATGCTCTCCCTGCTGTGCGTTGGAACCCACAAATAGAAACCGCACTTTGGACTAAGCTCGCCATCAATTGTGCGATCAACCCACTCACGGGCCTTAAACAGATCAAGAATGGCGAGCTTGCAGATAAAAGGTTTGAGGATATTTTGAGTTCTATCGTTAAAGAGCTCACGCAGGTTATGCAAGCCGAAGGGATCGTTTGTTCATTCGATGAATTAGAAGCAAGCGTCAAACAGGTAATCCAAGCCACGGCGCAGAACAATTCATCCATGAAGCAAGATATGTTTTACCAACGTAAGACAGAGATCGACTTCATTAACGGCTACCTTATTAAGACTGCACTCAAGTATCAGATAGACGTTCCCGTTAACCAAAGACTGTTCGCTCAGGTCAAAGGGCAAGAAAATCGCTGGAATCATCAAGATTAGTCAGCAACGGTTAACAAGTCGCGATAAAATAACAATACCGCTAAGCATTACGCTAGCTCCAATATCCAAGATTTTAGGTAAGAATAGATGCTTGATATCAATCACATCCGAGAGCAGTTTCCTGCGCTATCACAAACCATCAATCAACAGCCGTTGATTTATTTAGACAGCGCGGCAACGACACAAAAACCTCAGGTGGTTATTGATGCCATTAGCCAATATTACTCCAAACAAAATGCCAATGTTCACCGTGGTAGTCATAGCTTAACAGCGAACGCGACCAGTCAGTTTGAAGCGGCAAGAGATAAGGTCGCTCAGTTTATTGGTGCAAGATCTTCAAAAGAGATCATTTGGACTCGCGGTGCCACCGAAGCACTTAACCTGATCGCTCAAACCTACGCAAGAAGTACCCTTCAGCCTGGCGATGAGATCTTGGTTAGCGAAATGGAGCATCACGCCAACATTGTGCCTTGGCAAATTGTGGCAGAACAAACCGGGGCTAAAGTCGTTAAAGTACCGATGACATCGGATTGCGAATTTGACCTAGTCGCGTTTGATACGCTTTTAAATGTACGAACCAAGATTGTTGCATTGGCTCAGATAACCAACGTGACGGGTTCTCGTCAGCCAATTGAAGCTGTCATAGAAAAAGCACACAAGATGAATGCGATTGTTGTGGTCGATGGCGCACAAGGCATCGTTCATGAGCCAGTTGATGTTGCTGCTTTAGGTGCGGATTTCTACGTATTCTCAGGGCACAAGCTCTATGCCCCTGCCGGTATTGGTGTGCTTTACGGCAAACTTGAATTGCTTGAAGCGATGCCACCTTGGCACGGTGGTGGAAAAATGGTTGAGCGCGTCTCTTTTTCTGGCACTACTTTTTCACAGCTGCCTGGGAAGTTTGAAGCGGGTACGCCAAATGTGGCCGGCGCGATTGCATTAAGCACCGCGATAGAATGGTTGAGTGGTTTTGCACAGCAAGATGTCGAAAATCATATCCACCAGCTACAGCACGAGACCTACCGTGCACTCAGTAAACTGGATGATATACAGGTTTTGGGGTATCAGCCCAACGCAAGCGTGATTACTTTTGTGATGGATGGTGTTCACCATCAAGACATTGCGACACTGTTGGATCAGCAAGGGATCGCGGTACGTGCCGGGCATCATTGTGCTCACCCATTAATGGATGCACTTAATGTGAAAGGAACGGTTCGAATTTCATTTGGTATTTACAACAACATGAATGATGTTGATAAGCTTATAGCTGCGATAGAAAAAGCCGTTGATATGCTTTAGGGAATGGCGAGTAGCAAATTATTTAGGGTTGGCGTTTAGCGTCAACCCTTTTTGTTTCTGTGTATCTGAGTGATATTAAGCACTTAACTCTTGGATTTGAGCAACAATCGCTTTTAATCCGTTTCCGCGAGATGGGCTAAGGTGGGTAATTAAACCGATTTGTTCAAAGTAACCATCAATATCGAACGCTTGAACCTGCTCTGATGTTTTTCCATCATACGCAGCCATCACTAATGCAATCAGACCGCGCACGATACGAGCATCAGAATCAGCACAAAAATACCAAACACCGTCGATGTTCTGAGAAACTAGCCAGACTTGGCTTTCACAACCAGAAACTACAACCTGCTCACTCTTCAGCTCATCAGGCATGCTAGGTAATTTCTTACCCCATTGAATCACTTGACGATAACGATCTTCCCAGCCGCTGAATGTCAGCATCTTCGCGACAATATCATCACTGGTAATTTCAGTGCCGAATGGAGAGCTTGGGAATGACATCATTTTAATATCCAATAGATTATGACTAAATGTAAAGGTAACAATGGTTTAGTGTTCTCAAGCAAATAATAGAGAACTACTTAGAGTGCTTTTGAATCAGCTTTTCAACAATACGTGAAACAGCCACAAAACCAAAAGTCGCGGTGACCACTGTCGCAGCGCCAAAACCCGTCGCACAGTCCATGCGTTTTGGACCTTCCGCTGTTGCTTTCGCAGCACATACACTGCCGTCGGCTTGAGGGTATTTCAGTTGCTCAGTCGAGAACACACAATCGATACCAAACTTACGCGCAGGGTTCATAGGGAAATTATGATGACGACGAAGGGTATCTTTTAGCTTCTTCGCTAGCGGATCTTGAATCGTCTTAGTCAGATCGGCCACTTTGATTTGAGTCGGGTCGACTTGCCCACCCGCGCCACCGGTGGTGATCACCTTAATTTTGTTACTACGACAATATGCCAACAGTGAAGCCTTAGCTTTCATACTATCAATCGCATCTAACACAAAGTCGAACTCTTTCGATAGGTATTCAGCCTGATTATCAGGACCAATAAAGTCGTCAATCAGGTTCACTTTACACTCAGGGTTAATCAGTTTGACGCGTTCTGCCATCACTTCGATTTTGCTCTTACCGACGGTACCCGACATTGCGTGGATTTGACGGTTGATGTTAGTCACACACACATCATCCATATCGATCAAAGTCAGCTCACCTAAACCGGTACGAGCAAGCGCTTCAACAGCCCATGAACCTACACCACCAATACCGATCACACACACGTGTGCTGCTCTAAGTATGTCGACTTCACTATTGCCATATAAGCGACGGGTGCCACCAAATCGTTGGTCATAGTTTTCTGAAGCTGGAGTGGTCAATTCACGCATTGTTGCCGCCAATTTATTTCTGAGAAAAAGAAAAGAGTGCGTTTTATACGCACTCTTGAATTAAAAGTCTAGGGGATTAGCGATTCGCTTTCAATGCCCTATTTTATTGTTGTTTACTCGACCTTTTCAGGAGGCAAAGCCCAAGGCGCTTCGGTGGCACTGCCATCTAAGCCAAGCTTCCATACACGACCAAAATGCTTGTAATGACCCGCTTCCGTTCCCGCTCTTGGCCCCATACCGTGGTAGAGATCTAAATGGTTCTGCTTAACTGCGCCACCGGTATCCAAAACCAGTAACAGCCTGAGTTGGTGCGCACCGCTCCAAGTACCATCGGCATTCAGTAATGGAACCTCAGCCAGAATTGGCGTCCCCATAGGCAATATAGAGCGATCACCCGCGACTGCCGCCATAGGTAATAAAGGAATCCCGGCGCTACCCATTACTGACAAATCATCTTTAGCACTAAAGAAAACGAATGATGGGTTTTGCTCAAGCAGCTCTTTGACTACTTCAGGATCGTTTGCCAATACCCACTCTTTGATTGCTTTCAGTGACATTTTTTCGCGTGGAACTAAGCCTCGCTCGATCAAAACACGGCCAATGCTCACGTAAGCTTTATTGTTCTTACCCGCGTAAGCGAAATACTGCAACGTATCGTCATCACCGAAATGCACGAATCCACTGCCCTGCACTTCCATCATAAAGGGATCGATGCGGTTCGCCGAGTAACCTAACTCAAGGCCCTGGCCTTCTAATGCACCGTTGTAGATCTCTTCGCGGGTTGGACACTCTTTATCGCACTCAGGAAGCCCGTAAACTGGGAAACGGTATTCTTCACTCGCTTCGTGGCGTAGCTCCATTACGGGAGAAAAGTACCCCGTGAACAAAACGTTGCCTTGCTTATCACCACCACCCAATTGAGCAGTTTGAACGCCAAAGTTAGCGAGCTCGCTTGGATCTCCACTTTGCATCGCCCACTCATTGAGTTGCTGATAAAGCGGCTCATAGATTTTAGCCATCGAAGGGGATTTAGAAACCACCATTTCAGCTTGCTCTGCAAATGCGGTGTAGTCTCTTGGTTTATTGGATTCAACCTGATCGACCTTATTTAAGGTGCGGGAAAATTCGTCATCAAGGTGTTGTTGAGCAAGATCAGTCGGTTGAGCACAGCCAAATAAGAAAGAGGCAGCGACAAGGGGAAGCCATTTTTTAATCACAAGAGTCATCCTAAAAATTCTATGCATCGAGGATGACAAAAACAGTCAGATAACACAATCGTAGATTGTAAGAGTTTACAATAAGATAACCTATCGGACTGAGTTCTCGATATGGCCTTTAAGGCGGAAGACGGGATTGTAGTGATTATCAGAATCGAGCACCATTTCTGTGTTGTCAGAATTGGTCATGCGGAAGCGATAGGTTTTATCACCCGCTTTATATTCGAAGTAGTTACCATCAAAGTCAAAACTCGTCGAAACAACAGACCCTCGCACTGACACGCCATTAGCGTTTAGTCGAAATTCGTCTGTCGCATAATGTGCAACGTCCTGCTCTACCCACGTACCGTATATCAGATTGTCGGGCGTTGCCGCATCTTGTACTCGGGAAAGCACATCACCGAACAAGGAAACCACAGCAAACGATCCCACCAAAGCTAAAACCATTAAACAGCGTTCAATAATCTTACGCTTCAACTTAGATTGATTGCGTTGCTCAACTTCACTGTAGAGGCCTTGGGTAATCTCATCGATTTTGTTCTTTGTTGCTGGAGCTTGTTGCATTCGGTTACGACTCATAAAGATGCTATATGCATTCTACACTGAGACAGTTTATATAATGAACCCTAGATGAGAATAGTTTGCGCTTTATTCCAAAAAAGGTGTTGTTTATATTTGAATTTAAATGCTAAATTAGCGAATAAATAAACACCAAATGGACTTGTTCTGTGAAATTAAGAAGTACAGCGCTAGTAAAAGGTTTCAGACAATCAACCCCTTACGTGAACGCTCACCGTGGCAAAACCATGGTTATTATGCTTGGTGGCGAAGCCGTTGCCGATAGAAACTTTGGCAACATAATTAGCGATATAGCCTTACTCCACAGCCTTGGGGTAAAGATTGTTCTCGTTCACGGAGCAAGACCACAGATCAACCAACTATTAGCAAGGCAAGATTGCCACACGCCTTACCATAAGAATATTAGAGTTACTGACGAATATTCTTTAGGTGTCGCGATGCAGGCTGCTGGTCAACTACAACTGGCTATCACAGCTCGACTTTCAATGAGCCTAAACAACACCCCTATGGCAGGCACTCAACTCAATGTGATGAGTGGTAACTTCATTACCGCTCAGCCGCTAGGTGTCGATGATGGTACGGATTATTGCCACAGCGGGCGTATTCGTCGAATAGACATCGAAGGGATTAATCGCACACTTGACCAAGGTTCCATCGTCCTTCTAGGGCCTATTGCTAGCTCCGTGACTGGCGAAAGCTTTAACCTGCTTTCTGAAGAGGTCGCAACCCAAGTTGCTATTCGTTTAAAGGCCGACAAGCTGATTGGTTTTTGCTCTGAGCAAGGGGTAACGGATCAAAACGGTAATGTACTCGCCGAACTCTTCCCTAAAGACGCCAAGCAAATTCTAGAACGCTTAACGGAATCTCAGAACCCTAAAGAAGATATGAGCACTGGTACGTTACGCTTCTTAAAAGGGGCTATCTCTGCTTGTCGTGCTGGAGTGCCTCGTTGTCATCTAATCAGCTACAAAGTGGATGGCGCATTAATTCAAGAGCTATTCTCTTTTGATGGTATTGGTACCCAAGTGGTCATGGCAAGTGCCGAGCAAGTAAGACAAGCTCAGATTGATGATATCGGTGGCATCTTTGACCTCATTCGTCCACTGGAAGAACAAGGCATCTTAGTTCGCCGTTCAAGAGAGCAGTTAGAGCAAGAGATCTATCGCTTTACCATTATCGAAAAAGACGGCCTAATTATTGGTTGCGCTGCGCTATACGCGTATCCAGAAGACCACATGGCAGAGATGGCCTGTGTTGCTATCCACCCAGACTATCGCGATGGAAACCGTGGCCAGTTACTGCTGGATTACATGCGCCACCAATCAAAATCTCGTGATATCGACCAGATCTTTGTCCTTACTACGCACAGCCTTCACTGGTTCCGTGAGCAGGGGTTTTACGAGATAGGCGTGGACGAGTTACCGATGGAAAAACAAGGGCTATACAACTATCAGAGAAACTCAAAAATCTTAGCGCTAAACGTATAAATAAAGTTTTGGAGCGGAATCTCAATTTAATGGGAAAATAATTGCAAATGTAATCGTTTACTATATGAGATTTATCAAATATGCACTTTCACTCACACGAATAATTGTATAGAATTTAGGCGCTTTATAATATTAACAAATGTTTTTATTGGAATTGCCATCTCGATAGTCCTATCGAACTCATTGAGATGGTCACTGCACGGATTGCTATACCCGTTGACGGTCAGCACGCTAACTATTAGCTCTGCTCGTTAATATAAACAGCAAAAAGAGCAACATTGATATGAGAACCATTGTTTGTAACTCGCTGCAAAGTTTTTGGGATATGGCTGATAACCAATTCTTAGAAGGGCTAGACGTACACTGCGTGTTCCCTGTTAGCGAGAATCTAAAAGAGTTTATTTTGAATTGCCAAGCAAAGTACAAGATAAACCATATATCGTTTACTCGAGCGTTTTTAAGCAAAGAGTCTTAATAACGTTCAAAGCAACCAGGGATGGTTGCTTTGTGTTTATCTAGTTCTAAGTTCAAGCCCTTTTCTAGCGGCCATTAAAGACTAATTCGTTAAGCGACTACCTAAACCACTCACTCGCTCTGTTTTCACCTTAATCCCACGCTTCAACACGTTGGTATCGCTGAACATCATCAGTCGTTTCTTCGCACGTGTAATACCGGTATAGATAAGCTCCCGCGTTAAAATAGGGCTGAAATCAGGCGGCAAGATCATTAAGGTCAGATCAAACTCACTGCCTTGAGATTTGTGTATCGTCATCGCATAAGCGGTCTCATGATCGGGTACTCGGCTTGGTAGTACGGCTTTCACGCTGCCATCTGGCAACTCAAAATACACCTTCAGTCTAGGTGTGGAATTCGCACTATTTGACTCTAAAGTCGTTGAATCGGCTTCGAGCATACAGATACCAATATCACCATTGTACAAACCTAAACCATGATCATTACGCGTCACCATGACTGGTCGCCCGTGATACCACAATTCATCGTTGTGCGGATTCACCAAGCGTCTTGCGGCAAGCGCCCTTTCGATTCTGTGGTTGAGGCCTTTAACACCAAAATCCCCTTCACGAATAGAACACAATAGTCGACATTGACTAAACAGGTCGAGCACTGATTTTGCGCGTGCTTCTTGGGTCTCTAGCTCTTCCAACGGCACATTCATTCTGTTGAGATACGCACCATACTCATTAACCAAAGTTCGCAGCATCAAGTTATAGCTGTCACTCGACAGGGGATGATTTTCGATATCCGAAAACCCTTTCGCAAACACTTGATCAACCTGATTAGCAGAGCCGTTATTGATCGCTTTTGCCAGTTGGCCGATACCGGAACGCGCATCAAAACGGTAACTCTTCTGCAGCATACACAAGCTATCAGCAATCGCAGGCGGATTCACCGATCCAGCTTTGTCTTGCCTTGGTTTAGCTATCGCATCAAAACCTGTCATCTCTGCAATCAAATTGCCTTGCGCTGTGCTGTACCCTGCAGAGTTGAATGAACAGATATCACCGAGCACAGCACCTGCCTCTACTGAAGCGAGTTGGTCTTTATCACCCAATAAGATGAGCCTTGCGTGCTCAGGAAGTGCATCCACCAGCTTATACATCATCGACAGATCAACCATAGAAGCTTCATCCACGACCAAGATATCAAGGTGGAGTGGATTGCGTCGGTTATGTCTAAACTCAGCACGGTTAGGAATCGCGCCGAGTAACCTATGTAAAGTACTGGATTCAGTCGGTATGTTGGCTTTTACTTCAGGCGCTAATGGCAGCTGTTCAATCGCTTTGCCAATCGACTCGGTTAAACGCGCCGCTGCTTTACCTGTCGGTGCCACTAGCTTGATCGTCGGTGTTTTGCCTTGGCTGAGCGATTGCTCGACCATCGCCGACAGTAATTTGGTTACTGTGGTCGTTTTACCGGTACCCGGCCCACCAGAAATCACCGCAAAACGACGACTCAACGCTACCGCTGCCGCGACCTTTTGCCAGTTCAAACAGACAGATAACGGCACGAGGCTATCCAGCGCATCTAAATCTGTCACTTGCTTGGCTTGAACAATCGCTTGGTCTATCGCGCCCCAATCTAGAACCTGCTCATTCACAATATCTAGATGGTCACACACCAGTTGTTGGCGTAATACCTGAGACGTTTGTTGGTTTGCTTCAGCCTTGGCTAAGGCATTAAACAGAAAATGGTAACTGCGTGCGAATAACTGATTCAACGTTTCGGTTAGCGCTTTTTTCTGCTCAGTGTTGAACTCTACAGGCTTAATTAAACGGTTTAAGGTCTCAGCCAACACAACCTCATAGTTCCAGTAACGCTGTAAGTAGACACGTTGCCCATCGAACATTAACGGCTTAACACAATCATTGGTCATACCCACTAAGTTAGATGATTGCAGAACAGTAGCCCAATCAATACCTAGCAATTTTTGGTTCAGTTGCAGTGCCGTCTCACCATACAAACCAAGTAACTGAGCAAGTTCTGCCGTTAGTTCAGGGGCTGCCGTATGCAGTTGTATAAGCTGAGTACAAATGTGCCCCTTGCCTAATTCATGGCTTACAACGCCAGCAAGAAAGCCGATCTCTTGAGAATGACTCGTCGCTTGCTGCGCAATAAAACGGGCAAACTGATAATCCAATTGACGAATTGAGCCCTTATCCGCAAGGAACTTGAGTACATCCATGAGCTGCTCAGGGATAAGTGAAACTGGCTTTACAGAGTTCGCTGTTTCTATGCTGGTATTAGTGGTCGTCGTTGTCATTATAAAAGCCCCATCTGTCCAGTTTCATTATCATTCAATTGTGCTGAACGTCTGTCTATCACTTTACCGTCAATCAATTGATCCATTTCATCGAGCAAAGCCAATGTAGGTTTCGCCGAGAAAATACCTTGTTGAGATTGGCCGTCCATTCCTCTTAAAAACAAGTAATAAACGCCACCGAAATGTTGTTCATAACTGTAATCCGCAACGCGGCTGCGTAAGAAGCGATGCAATGCCAACGCATAGATTTGATATTGCAGATCGTAGCGGTGGTCGGCCATCGCCGATTTCAATGCTTCACCATGGTAGACGGCAACGTCATCACCTAGATGGTTCGATTTCCAGTCGAGTACATAGTATTTACCTTGATGCTCAAACACCAAATCGATAAAGCCTTTCAGCATGCCTTGTACAGTTTGAAAACCTAGGTCACCCGCTTTTGCCGACAAGGGATCATGATACTGAATGGTTTGATTGAGCTCAGATGCAGCCAACACTTCGATCGGCAATAAGAACTCCATCTCAACTAAACGTTGCGTCGAATCTTTCTCGCTTAGCTTTAAGTTTTTACCGTCCAATGCTGTATTAAGAACGGTATCGACCAGTAGTTGAAGCACAGGTAACCACTCTAGTTCGTATTGCTCTGACTCTAATAAGTGAGTGATTACTTGCGTGTTATGCTCGCTGGTTGCTGGCTCGGTAAATTCAACATCCTCAAACAAGGTATGTAAGAAGGTGCCCGGACGAGCGCCTCGAGGGAAAGTGAATATAGAACGTTCAGGTTCTATCAACTCAGACTCGTCTTGTTCATCCGCCGAATCAATATCAAAGCCAGACACCTCAATGGACGCATCATGGCTTGCTCCGTGGCTGCCCTGTTTGACTAGTCCTGAGTAACTGGTGATACGCCAAGCTCGGTCAATTGAAGCCTTGAGTTCACTGGCCTGTAAGTCGTCACTCACTTGTTCTGCTTGTACAAAAACTTGCTCGTGAGCGGTTGGTGTTTCAGACAGCAGCACGCTTGGATTCTTACCCTCAATTGCTGACAGAGCTTGATGTAACTCGGCGATGCCTTGCTCTTGTCCGTTTTGAATCAAGTAGCCCATAGCACTCAAGTGAACGCCAGTTGGTTCTTTGGTTGAACGCCCTTTACGCAGCGGTGCCATACCAATGAAACATCCATAAACAGCACGAGTCAGCGCCACGTAAATCAAACGTAGGTCTTCCGCCAGTCGCTCTTTGTCGGCTTGTGCTAAGGCACTGTCGCTACCAGTAATGTCCAGTACTGTGGTATCGGAATCATGATCGTAGAACTTGCCTTCGCTCGCTTCTCGGTAACTTGCGACAAACGGCAGGAATACTAAGTCATATTCCAAACCTTTCGACTTATGAATGGTAACGATTTGAACCAAGTTTCTCTCTGATTCAAGGCGTTGAATGTCGTCGTCACTGCCCCCTAAACCATTTTGTGCATCGGATATCGCTTCTGCCAACCACCGCAGTAAGCCATAGTCACTGTCGAGTTCCTGCCTTGCTTGTTGTAGCAATTCGCCAATGTGCATCAAATCAGTGAGTGAGCGCTCACCATTTTCTTCTTCCAGTAAGCGTTCCGCGAGATGCCTTTTACTGATCACGCTGCGAAGCATTGGCAACACGCCGCGCTGAAGCCACAACTTACGGTATTCTCGAAATTCGTTAACGACGTTTTCCCACACCACTTCATCGTTGTTGAGTTCATCCAATGATGCGGCATCCAGAGCAAACAATTCCGACGCCAAACTCGCACGCAACGCACGGTCATTTTCAGGTGTCAGCACCGCCTGCAACAAACGTTGAATATCTTGTGCGACCAAGCTGGTGAACACGCTATCTCGGTTAGACAAATACACGCTCGCAATGCCTTGTTCCGACAATGCGTTCTTGATAAGGCGACCTTCACTACCGGTTCGAACCAAGACAGCAATATCACCTGCATTCACAGCATGTTGTTTTTTACCGTTATCAAAATAAGCTTGCTCGTTTTGAGAAGCGGTCAGAATGGTTTGAATTTGACTCGCCGTCGCCTCGGCCATGGCTTTGTGATATTCGCCTTTCGGCAATGGCTTATCTTCCGCTTCTTGTAGCCAAAAGGTCAGTGCATGCTGGGTTTCTCCGTTCATCACCCATTGGCGTTTATCAGCCGATGGGCTAGCAGCAACAGGTAAGAATGGAATGTCTTGATCGTAGATAAACGGGCTATCCGAATTCATAAATACTTGGTTTACCGCACTGACCATGTCGGCGCTTGAACGCCAGTTAGTCCCTAGCGTGTAGTGAGCACTAACTTGGTTTCTCGCCTTGATATAGGTAAAGATATCTGCACCGCGGAAACCATAGATAGCCTGCTTCGGGTCACCGATCATAAACAAGCCACACTGCGGATTATCGAGATAGATTCGGCTAAAAATACTGTATTGCAGCGGATCGGTATCTTGGAATTCATCAATCATCGCCACTGGGTATAAGGTGCGGATTCTCTCCACCAGCAGTGATTGCTCATCCACATCAATGGACGCGGATAACTGGGTCAGCAAATCATCAAACGATAACCACTGCTTCTGCTGTTTAGCCTTAGCTAACATGGTTCGACAATGAGTAATCGCATGCGCCAGCAATGGAGCTTTTAGATCTGCAGGAGAGTTTAAGAAATTCTCAATAGCCTCAAACACCGCGTGTTGAGGGGCAGTACCTTTTGGTGTTTTTTCAATTAACGTGGCTTGTGAGAACTTCTCTAACTTGTCTGGAAACTGGTAATCATGAGTGTCGCTCTGCGCCCATGCTGTGACGGCTTCTAACCAAGTCGGCAAAGACTTCTTGGTGTAGCTACGCTTGTTCACATCTGAACCTGAAATCAAAGCCAAAAAGTCCGCTTCGGATTCGCACCACAACACCTTAAGTTGCTTAACTTTATCTAGGTTTTGGTCGTGTAGAGTTTGCAAGTCACCCGACATTGCTTCCACGGTTAGCTTCAGAGGAGATCCTGTCAGGTAACGATTGACGTCAGCCAATAGAGAAGCGGGAGAACCCCAGATATTACGAACCTCACCTGCTAATTGAATTGGCAGCGGGTAGAACTGTTTACGCCAGTAGTCAGCAACCACTTGCGCTTTTAGGTGACTTTCATCGGTCACAAATTCATTATCAAAGCGGCTGCCAGACTCGAAGGCATTTTGAGTCAACATACGCTGACAGAAGCCGTGAATGGTGTATACCGCAGCCTCATCCATTTGTCTTTCAGCATTAAGCAGAGTTTTAGCCGCGCCAGCATGATCATCGATGGCTTGTAACAAAGGCGCAATCACTGGGTCGTCACTTTGCCCGCGAGCAAACGCAATACGTGCATCATGAATACGAGCACGGATACGATCTCGCAGCTCAGCCGTAGCCGCTTCAGTAAAGGTCACCACCAGAATTTGGTCTACGGTTAGTGGCTCATGGTGTCGTGTGGCTTCCGTCAGATCGCCTTGTGGCGCAGCTGTACCGTGCCCCAGCAGTAAGCGCAAGTACAAGCCAGCAATAGTAAATGTCTTACCTGTACCCGCCGATGCTTCAATTAAACGCGCGCCATGAAGTGGAAACGTCATGGTATCGAGTGTTTTTGGAGCGATTACCTGAACACTGCTTGTGGTCGTCATGCCTTACTGCCTTTTGATAGATGAGTCTGTTAAAAATGTGACTATTGCTATAAATGTGACCTAGCGTGGAAAACGTCATTCAATTTACGTCCTACGCATATTTGTTAATAGTTAGTGCGATCTCTCTCACGGATCAATTCAGATCGCCTCGCTACTATGCGCCCACGAGTTCAGGAGCGCCTATGAGTTTTGTACTTTACGGCGTTACTTTGAACCACAGAATAATGGTCCCTCTGACCTGTGGCCGTACAGCGAACGCCCTACACTAATAATGATTTACTGGCGGCCACTTTATTTCCTGTACCTTGCTTCTCTTCACCTTGAAAGCAAGCATCCCAAATGCTGACCAGCAACTCTCTTTCGTTTTTCATTAATTCAGCACACTCGTTATCGATCTTGTCGATCACAACCAATTACTCCTGATCTTCCAGATCGGCAGCAGCCAACCTTGCCGACTGCAGCACAAGCGTTGAATACATCCGTGACTCAGTAGCCAATTCATCACCCCACTTAGGCCAGATTCGAGAGATGTAAGTATCTCTACCCTCGCCCGTGAAGGCGAAGCTGTCATTAAAGGTATCGGCCATTTTCTTGAGTGACTTTTCTTCGTCATCGACCCACTTACCACGGCTAAAGCCAGCCTCAACGCCAGCCAATGCGGTTTTCGGAAAATAAGGCAATGGCGCTGTCATGCCTTGGTAAAACAGTCGCACTAACTCAGCTAATATACTCTTCGCTTGCTGTGCATCGCCGATAGGCTGTAGCGTTTGGTGAACCACGCCCTCTTTTCTGTCATAGCCAATAATATGGGTCGTTTTTCCGTGCCCCATAACAGCGCAGGATAGATGATCAATCCACGCTGCCAAGTAATCTTGAGAGCGTATTTTGCCGCTTCGGAAACGCACTAGACCTGATTGATAGTTTTGAGTTAACCAACCCATCAAGCGAACAGGTTTACCTTCGCCTAACACGTCAAACTCGATATTCACTTCGAGATCTTGCTGCGGCGAACCACTCACAAATCGAATCTCTTTGGCTAAGTCTTCCGCTTGAACACGGTTGGTTTCAAATTCGATATCCCCGAAAGCGCCGACCGGTAATCGGCCCTGTGCTTTTTGCTCAGAGACAAACAATCGAACCGCTTCGTCTGCACCTTCAGGGTGGTCTAGCAGCACTTGCAGCAAAGCATCCTTAAGTTGGAAACTCTCTAAACCATTAAGTACAAATGGCTCATCGTCTTCCATCACAGGAAGTGGTGGCTCAAATACCACTTTTAGGCGGCGATTAAAGAAGTACTGCACTGGCAAACGCCAAAAACGCTGTAACTCAACCAAGTCGAGTTCTAACGGGTACGTCGCACCCAGCAAATAATCATCCAATGCACGATTGAATTCACCACTGCGTTCGCCAGAACGATTTGCCGCAGGTAGCCACTCTTTGGCGTAGCTCAATACATGGCTTGCGTCACCTTGAGTAAACGCAGCAGGGCTGAACGGTGTCATGGTGTGTTCAAAGCTGATCGCTTGAGTCAGGTTGACCCCAGAATCATCGCTTGGTAGCGCTTGGTCTTCGCTTAAACAGTAGTTCTGTTGGCAGTATTCTATCAACTCTGAAACGAGCACCGATGGCACTCGCTCGGTATTATCTTGAATCGAGCGGCCGACATAGCTGATGTACAAACACTCTTGTGCTGACAGCATTGCCTCCAAGAATAGGTAACGGTCATCATCACGACGAGAACGATCGCCAGGTCGTGTGCGTCCGTTCATCAAGTCAAAACCTTCTGGCGGCATTGAGCGAGGGTAAACACCATCATTCATGCCTAACAAACAGACGGTTTTGAACGGAATAGAACGCATCGGCATCAGGGTACAAAAGTTAACTTGGCCCGCTAAGAAACGCTGACTAATACGCGCACCAGATAACTTATTATTGAGGTACTGGTAGATAATGCTTGGCGACAACTCTTGCTCATACAAGGCGTCATCAAGCTGTTCATTTAATTGAGAAAGTGCATCACGAATCGACTTAAGCACCACCTCACCTTCCAGCTCAACCGCAAAGAAATCATCAATCATTTGCAGCAAGGTTTCACGCCACATATCGATTGATTGGGTTTCAGTTAGTCGTTGGCGGTAATGAGCGATACGGTCAATAAAGTGCGCTAACTTACCCGCAAGTTCGGCGTTAATACCCTGAACTTCGTTATAAGCGGCAATCGGAGAGTGTTCAGTTTCAAACAAGCCCGCAGAGTCCGACATCGCATAGCCCAACAACATACGCTGGATACCAAATAGCCAGGTATTTTGCTCGGTTGCAGGTAGGTCAAATTCTGTCGCCGTTGAAGCGTCAACACCCCAACGAATTCCCGCTTCTTCAACCCATTGCTTGGCTTGCTCGAATTGAAACTCATCAATACCAAAGCGCGCCATCATTGCAGGAATTTCTAATAGCTCTAGTAACTCAGACGCTAAACAACGCGTATTCGGTAGCGCGACCAGCTGCATGAAGGCAGTCAATATTGGGCTTTCTTGGTCTGCGGTTCTGTCAGAGATCGAGTAAGGGATATAACGCTCACCTGGAGCATTACCGAATACCGCCTGAATCGCTGGGCTATAAGCATTAATGTCAGACACCATCACGATGATATCACGTGGTTTCAGGGTCGGGTCGGCATCAAACATCGCCAACAGCTGATCATGAAGGACTTCAACCTCACGCATTGGGCTGTGACACGCATGTACGGTCAGAGAGCGATCGCCAAGCTCAACCACCTGTTTATGGTTGCTGGAATCTAATATGTGGTCGTCTTGATGCTCTTCTAGCTGGAGAATATCGGCTTGCAGCTGATGAAGTAGGCTGTCTCTCTCAACATCAATGAAAAACTCGTGCTCTTCACTATCAGATTGAGATAACAAGAACAGGTTATCTCTGCCTAATTTACCCATAGACGCCAGCAAACTATTACCGACAGCTTGGCTGGTGTGTAGTTCGTCTTCAACGTTTGCTTCAATGCCATCTTTCAGTGGTGATACTTCGCCTTCTAGTTGAGGTAAACCATCAACCAACGCAAACTGCTTACGACGCTGGGCTTCAACTCTTGCCAAGTATTTACGATCGCGAATATCGCCCCAGTAATGTTGGCAAGGATTGGTAAACATTAAGTGCACATCAATCTGTTCGCCAAGCGCTTTCAATGCATCCATGTAGCGAGGAGGCAACGAAGAAATACCAAACACAAATAAGCGTTTAGGCAGATGTTGCAGTTGACCTTGTTGCTTGGCTAGCGCTTCAATGAAGTCGTGATACAAGTTGCCACGGTGATATTTAGATTGGCCTTGAGACAGAGTTTGCTCATAGAGTGCTTGCCACAAAATCGGTTGCCAAGGGTGCTCTTGTTGTCCCTCATCATCGATAAGTTCTGCAACGGGCTCTCCCGCTTCCCACATCGCCATCCATTCAGGTCGATACACCAAGTAACCATCGAAGATATCGGCAATTTTTTCTGCCAATTGATACAACTTCGAATCATCTTCGTCGTTTTCAAGGTAGCGTTGTAGAGGTAAAAAATCAGGGTGGTCAAGCTTAGCGGGTAGCAAACTCATCAGCTTCCATGTCATCGCTTCCTTGTTAAAAGCACTGCGTTTAGGTACATCAGGAAGCACTTGGGTAAACATATCCCAAATGAACGTTGCTGGAAGTGGGAAATCGATATTTGCTGCTACGCCAAACTCTTTGGCGAGTTCCATCTTAAGCCATTGAGACATACCTGGGCTCTGAACCAAGATCTGCTCTTTTTCGAAAGGATTGGCTAAAGGATCACTTTTGATTAAGTGAACGAGAAGGATTTTTAAAGTATCAACTTTATTGGAATGGTAAACAGTAAACAAAGTGCACTCACGCTAATCTTGCCACAATATAAAGCCAGATTAGCATAAGTGCCGTGTTTGGATTAGGAATATAAGCTTATGAAATACTGAAAACTTAAGGTCCGTTTATCTTTTGAACTATTGCTTCTTACAATCTACTGCCTACCGCACTTAGAACACGGTGAGGTTTGTAATTCATGTAATAACGAACCGCCACATAACCCACCACAAACGTTGCCACAATCAATTCTAGATACGCTAGGTTGAAGACTTGATCCACATAGTGAGTTTCCACACCAACAGTTTGCATCCAAGCCGACAATTTGAATAGCGCCGTTGCACCAATCACGATTGGGAATGTAAACGCCGCATAGCCAGGGCTGAAAGGCAGACGAAGTAGTTTGAAAAACGCGATGTAGATAATAAACGTCATCAATACTGCAATGCCAAAGAGTAACCCAATGATCACTGGCGAAGGATTTGCCGTCACCGTTAGGTAGCCAGCTAAAGATAGACTTGCTGGTGCCGCCATAATCGCAATGGTTGGTTTTGCTGCGTCAGGCACTTCATGAGAGAAGATCAAACGGTAGATCATGAGCGGTAGCATTACGGCATAAACCAATAAACCAAAGACTAAAGTCGCGTGAGCAACAGGCTCTAAGATTGGGTTACCTGAAAAAGAAACGTCTGCCACGATAATACCGGTTGGTGGCACAAACCAACTTGGCACCATGTGGTGAATCTCAAAGTTTTTAGCTCTGTGGTATAAGAAGCTCACCAAGAACACGACATGTAACGCTACCGAAGCGAGCCACACAGCTTCTTGTAAGAATTGAGAGATTGGAGCCAACGAAGCAGACACCACCATACAACCCATCGCGAATGTGGGTACAACACTACCAACAACAGGGTGAGCAAGGTCTTCACGTAATAAGTGGCCGTGAATCAAAAATTTCACAGCTAAAACAAGAAGTAATACCGCCGCAATGCCAGCACTGATCCACTGCACCAAACCCGGTGTGTGTAAAGTACCTTGTGCGACTAAAACACCATCCCAACACCAGCCTAAGCTTGCAATTGCGAGTGCTAACCCTGCCATGGGTGTTGGAGCTCCTGTTAATCTATATTTAATACGTTGAATCATGTCAGCCTCTCTTAAACTTAATTCACTAAACTTGTGAACTCATCAGCTTGTTGAAGCCATAATACGCTTGCGCTTCGTTAAACAATATCCAATTATATATAACAAGTGTTCATTAATACTGAACGATACCTTTCCACCAGCAGCGTAAAACTAGGAACCTGATGGCTAATATTTCAATCAAACAACTCAAAGTGTTTGTCACCATTACCCAACATTCGACGCTTACCGCCGCATCGGAAGCACTGTTTTTGTCTAAGGCTGCTGTCAGCATGGCGCTGGGCGAAATGGAGAAACAATTGGGCCACTCTCTATTTGACCGGGTCAACAACCGATTAATTCTCAATCAAGAAGGACAAAAGCTACTTCCTTTGGCTGACGAGATTCTTCACAGAGCCGCAGGTATCGATGTCTTGTTCCGAGATGACCAACCATTAAGTGGCAATTTAAAGGTTGGCGCGAGTGACACGATTGGTAATCAGGTCGCACCGTTTATTCTGTCTGGCTTTCGCGAGCTAACTCAGCATCAAGATCAGAGCTTGTTCATTTCAAACAGTGCGCTGATCTGCCAAAAGTTGGTGGATTATGAACTGGATATCGCGTTAATTGAAGGAAAAACACTCCATCCGGAGTTGATCTCTAGCCAGTTCAGTAGCGATGAAATGTGTATTATCGTTAGTAATCAACACCCTCTCCTTTCTCAAGACAAAGTTGCATTGCAAGATTTAGAAGGCAGCCACTGGATATTGAGAGAGTCAGGCTCAGGAACTCGCGAGTTTTTCCTGCGTGCTGTCGCACCTCGTATTGAGCATTGGTATGAATCCTTTGAACTCAACACCACCGAGGCCATCATCAATTCGGTTTCTGCAGGGCTTGGGCTCGCTTGTTTATCAAGGTTAGCCGCACAACGAGCGATTGATTCCGGCCGAGTAAAAGCACTCGATGTCCCGCTCGACATGAAACGCCGATTCTGGATGCTGGTGCACAAAGACAAATATCAAAGCCCGCTGCTGAAATCTTTCATGGGTTATTGTGAAGACTGGGCTACACATCAAGATTGAGGCCGCATAGTTAGGTCATCAACTGGACTTTTCGCATCAGAAACTGTATAAAAAGCCAGTAAAATTTATCAAACTTAGAGGATTAACCATGGCTGTTATCGTCAAGTACGTGGTCGAACGCAACGGAGAAGAGAAAATGACTTTTACCTCTAAAGCCGAAGCTGACGCATACGACAAAATGCTGGATATGGCTGATGAGCTTTTTGAACTGTTAAGCAAAAGCGATTTAGTTGAAGATGAAGGCAAGCAAGAAGAACTTGCAATGTACCTAGCGAAGAATAAAGAAGAAGTTCTTTACGCACTAGGTGCTAAGCGCAAACCAGCTCCGAAAAAAGAAAAGAAACTTGAAGCTGTTGAAGACGCAGAAGAAGATGCAGCATAACTAGCTGATACCTTTCTAAAAAACGTCAATAATGCCTCTAATAAGAGTCCGTTATTGGCGTTTTTTTATACTTATTGAAATATAATGAAGCTTGTTTATAGTCGAAAACGCTCTAAACATTCGCTTGCACAAAAGTGTGATAAAGATCTAATCTATAGTCATCAGGTGATGGGGTTCCACCTAAGCTTTTGCTTCAACCGCCCGTTCTTTTCGAACAGTGCTAATGACTCCTACAGAATCGAAAACAGGTAATACTGTTGGATGTATCGCTATTCCTCCATTTTGAAATGGACTTAGTCTATCAAGACCGAGCTCCACTACACCTTTGGATTACCGATACTCAAGATCTGTAGTGAATTAGCCGCACCTCTTCCAACACGTCCTGTTTTCTCAACGCCCTAGGCCTTAACTGGCTCTAACAGTGAGAAAACATTATGCACTACTCTTCAGAAATTCAATCAATGTGCCCTATTCAAAGGGGTGATCTTCACACTTCAGCGCCAATTCCAGTTGAAGGCGCTATGGTTAGCCCAAAAGATGTCATCGCTATTTCTGGCTTAAGCCATGGCGTAGGCACTTGTGCACCACAACAAGGTGCTGCCAAACTAACGCTAAACGTAAAAAACGGCATCATCGAAGAAGCACTAATCGAAACGATTGGTTGTTCAGGCATGACTCAATCAGCCGCGATGGCAGCCGAAATTCTCACAGGAAGAACCATTCTTGAAGCTCTGAATACTGACTTGGTGTGTGACGCTATTAACGTAGCCATGCGCGAAATCTTTCTGCAATTTGTTTACGGTCGAACTCAATCCGCATTCTCTGAAGGCGGTCTAGAAATTGGCGCTGCATTAGAAGACTTAGGTCAAACACAGCGCAGCCAAGTAGGCACTAGCTACTCAACCGCAGCGAAAGGCGTTCGTTACCTAGAGCTTGCAGAGGGCTACGTGACCAAGCTAGCACTTGATGACCATAGCGAAGTGATTGGCTACGAATATCTCAACCTCGGCAAAATGATGAAGGCGATTAATCAAGGTATGTCAGCCAATGAAGCAGCAGACCTTGCAGTGGGAACCTACGGTCGCTTCGATGAAGCTGTAACCACCATTAACCCACGCCAACAATAATTTTTGCCAATTTAGAGGAAAGATATGATGAACACTCAATTTAATGAATCAGTAACTCGCGTATTGGCAGAAATGAACTTCGACTCTTTGGAGCAAGCGAACCAATACTGTCTGTCACACAATGTCGACCCAAAAGCGTTAGTGATGGATACCCAACCTATTGCTTTTGAAAGCGCTGCCGATGCTTATATCCTTGGTTCAGCACTAGCAATATTTCGCGAAGCCACCAGCGCTGAACAAGCTGCGAATATCATTGGTGAAGGCCTTCAAGCATTCACCAAACCCGGCAGTGTTGCAGAGCAACGCCAAGTGGGTATCGGCCACGGCGCATTGGCTGCGCGTCTTCTCAATGAAGAAAGCCACTGTTTTGCTTTCCTTGCGGGCCATGAATCTTTTGCTGCTGCAGAAGGTGCGATTAAAATCGCACTCAACGTCAACAAATCACGTCACAACCCATTGAAGGTAATACTCAATGGTCTAGGTAAAGATGCGGCTTACTTAATCTCTCGCATCAATGGTTTTACCTATGTTCGCACTCAATACGATTACCAAACCGGTGAACTTGTTGAAACAGAACGTCGCCGCTTCTCACAAGGCCCTCGCGGAGAGATCTTGTGTTACGGCGCTGATGATGTACGTGAAGGCGTAGCGATTATGCACAGAGAAGAAGTGGATGTAAGTATTACGGGTAACTCAACTAACCCAACGCGCTTCCAACACCCTGTTGCAGGTATCTACAAAGCAGAACGTACTCGCCAAGGTTTACCTTACTTCTCAGTTGCTTCAGGCGGCGGTACAGGTAGAACATTGCACCCAGATAACGTGGCAGCAGGCCCAGCGTCTTACGGCATGACAGATACCATGGGCAGAATGCACGCTGACGCTCAGTTCGCAGGTAGCTCTTCTGTCCCTGCTCACGTGGCAATGATGGGCTTCATAGGTATGGGTAACAACCCAATGGTCGGTGCGACGGTTGCATTGGCTGTGGCGGTGAGCGAATCTTTGAACGCATAACGACAAAATTGAGCGCCGCAATCTATCCATTGCTTGATTCCGTTAATTGAGAATCAAGCAATAACGGACGACCAAAACTCTACACCTATCACTAAAACCAAACAGCCAGCCTTATGCTGGCTGTTTTTTATTCACACTTGCTCTACTATCTATTTCTAATAATTATTTGTATCTAAGATTAAATACACAAACCATTCGTATTTAACTGCATCTTTTCAAAGGAATAATATGAAAGAGCTCATCATTCATACCATTACCGTGTTCATGGGCTTTTTTGCCATTATGAACCCTATAGCTAATACGCCAATCTTTCTTGGATTAACCGGCGACAATGACAGGGAAACGGTTAAATCTATCGCATTCCGATCGGTACTCATTGCCTTCGTCATCGTCAGTACTTTTGCGATCTCTGGCAAACTGATCTTTGACCTCTTCGGTATCACGCTATACGCACTGCGCATCACTGGCGGCATTCTGGTCTTTTTGATTGGCTTTCACATGCTGCAAGGTGATTCAACACACTCAAAAGCAAAAGAGAAAGTAAACTCAGATGCCCAGCGAGACGCAGCTCTAAGTATCGCCGTATCACCTTTAGCTATGCCAATACTGGCTGGCCCGGGCACCATTGCTACTGCGATGAACTTTGCCAGTACCGAGGGGATTTACGAGACCATCATTACCATCGTGGCATTTGGCCTCCTCTGCACCCTAACCTACGTATTGTTTGTGTTCGGCGAACGCTTCGTTAAAGCTGTCGGACCAAGCGCATTGAACGTGATAACCCGAATGATGGGTTTGATACTTGCCGTCATCGGTATGCAGATGCTGATTGAAGGGATAGAACAGGCTTACAAGGCTCTGTTTATTTAAGAGCAGAACGACGAAGTTCTGATACAAAAATAGCCAGCGATTTGCTGGCTATTTTCTTTATCGTTTTTGTTTACGGATTATAAATTAGTTCGCTGGACAGCCTTTCACGTCTACTCCATTACTCCTATAGATTAGCTTGTCAGCAGCAGGAGCGTAATTAGCAGCAGTGACATCCGGGTTCTTAACAAAGAAATCACGAAGAACGGAGGCATCCGTTAACTGCGTCGATTCAACATCAATCACTGGGTAGTCATCACCACCAGCCGCACTGAAACTGATCACGGAGAACGTGTAAGTATCTGCTAAATCAAAACCTTTGCCATTGATGTCTCGAATAGTCACATCACTCAAATCACAGTCGACAGTTAAGCTAATATTATCCAATTGTGCGTAAGCGCCAGATCCTGCCGTCTTAGTCGCAACAACGTCTAAATACGCTTTTACTTCCGCACCCGTCATGGTTGCTTTGGTTACAAAATTGCCAAAAGGTTGGACTGTAAGTACATCACGATAAGCAATGTCACCTGCCGCAATTGAGTCACGAACACCACCGGAATTCATCACACCGAAGTCAGCGTCCACTAAATCGTAAGTACGGTAAGCGTGACCTAATAAATGACCAAGGTTGGTTTGCTCTGCGCGTACAACATCACGGTCACCTTCAAGCTTCGCATCGGTTTTCGATATGATCACATCCAACAACTCTTGACCTTGTTGCTGATAGGCGGAAAGAGTAGCAATTACTGTTGAATTAGGTTCAATTTCAGATTGGATAAATTGGTAATCACCATTTTCATCTTTTTCTTTTAAGTTCACAGGTATCAAGTCGTACTTCGCTAAATGCAGCTTTCCGTCATAAAACTCAAAATCAGCTCTACCGACATACTTGCCCCACTCGTGAGCTTGCATGATATAGGTACCATTTTGTTGATCCGGCTTACAATCATCTCCTGGGTTGAAATCAGCATATTCGTTGCCTTCCATACAAACCGGATTTTGAGAGTGCCCGCCGATAATTGCATCTAGCTGACCTTCTTCCAGAGAGCGTGCTAGTAGCACATCACCAGGCGCTTCGCTGCCGTGTTGACCATTAGCGTAATGCCCCATATGAGTGGTAGCAAAAATCAGGTCAACCGTTTCATTGGCCTCGATCTCTTTTATGGCTTTTTTGATTTCGACTTGTGGGTCGGCAAAGTGAATCGTCGCGACATTGTCAGGGTTAACTAATTTCGCCGTATCCTTGGTTGTCAGGCCAATAACAGCAACTTTTAAGCCATTGATGGTGAATACTTTATATGGAGAGAAAAGGCGTTCATCAGTAACTGTGTCTCCATCTTTAATATAAATATTCGCAGCTAGCATCGGGAAGTCAGCTAATTCAGCCTGCATATCTAGCACATCTAAGCTGTTATCAAACTCATGATTACCTAATGCCATCGCATCGTAACCAAGAAGGTTCATACCAACAAAATCTGGTACCGCATCCTGCATATCAGACTCTGGAACACCAGTATTAATGTCACCACCGGACAGTAGGATCGTCTCACCACCGTTTTGAGTCACTTCCGCACGAATACTATCAATCAACGTTTTACGAGCCGCCATTCCATACTCACCCTTACTGTTTTCCCAGAAGCGACCATGGTTATCGTTAGTATGTAAAACCGTAAACTTGGTACAAGAGTCCGCAGTGTCACATGTCACCGTGATGTCATCATTATCCGAGCCACAACCAACCATCGCTACGCCGATAGAGAGCACCAGTAAAGACTTAGTAAAATTCATAGAAGATCCTTTATTAATCGTTTTAATGTCGTTATGGCAGGCAATATACTGACATCTTGCAGGGTTTTAGTGATCGTTCTCTTAATTACATGTCTGGAAAATTGAGTATTTACCCTAACTGTAGGCACAAGCGATTAATCAACAGAAGTCGAACAATTCTGATAATAAACATGAATTTATAAAGAAAGTGTGACTCACTCTATTGATACTGCTAACAAGAGGATGGGCTAAAGATAATTGTCAGGTGTGGAAATGAAATGGCACCGCACTACTTAAGTAAGCACGCCCATATTTAAGAGCGAGGTATAATATCCGGATAATGAAAACTATCTCTCAAAAGACAAGCAATATCATTTTACAGACTTTATCCCGATACGCCCTTTCATAACGAGGGCGCTCTCTTTATGATGAACGCAATTAAATTAACTTTGCTAACGGCAGCGCTTGTTATTCGAGTCGCTGTTATGGAATAGCAAAATCAAGACTCAACACATGGAGATTCAACATGGCTTACTTTTCACTAGCCTTCGGTACGGCAACCAAAAACCGCGACAATAAAATCATTGAAGCGTTCTTCCCTAATCCACTTCTAAACCCAAGCGACGCTCTTGTAGCAGCTGTAGCTGAAGTGTCAGGTTACGCTGAAGGCAACCAAGCTATCGAAATCTCTGCTGCACAAAGCGCAGAACTAGCGAAAGCATTCGCAGCAAACGACGATGCAGCAAACGCATCTTTCGCAGAAAAAGCAGCAGCATCTGAGCAACCACTTGTTCTTGTTGTTCTTGCGACTGACGAGAAGCCAGCATCAGTTGCTGAAGGCTTCCTAAAGCTACAACTTATCTCTAACCGCCTAGTACAACCACACGGTACGGTACTAGACGGCATCTTCGGTCTACTGCACAACATCGCATGGACAAACGAAGGCCCAATCGACCTTCCTGAGCTACCAGAGCGTCAAATCGAAGCTCGCCTTGCGGGTCGCGCTCTGTCTGTAGATTGCGTAGACAAGTTCCCTAAAATGGTGGATTACGTAGTACCAACAGGTATTCGTATTGCTGATACTTCTCGTGTTCGTCTTGGCGCACACGTAGGCGAAGGCACAACGGTAATGCACGAAGGTTTCATCAACTTCAATGCGGGTACTACTGGCGTGAGCATGGTTGAAGGTCGTATCTCTGCGGGTGTTGTTGTGGGTAACGGTTCAGACATCGGGGGCGGCGCTTCTATCATGGGTACTCTGTCTGGTGGCGGTACTATGGTTATCTCTATCGGCGAAAACTGCCTGCTAGGCGCAAACGCGGGTCTTGGCTTCCCAATGGGCGACCGTTGCACGGTTGAATCTGGTCTTTACGTGACTGCGGGTACTAAGGTTCGCATGCTAGATAAAGAAGGCAACGAAGTAGAAATAATTAAAGCCCGTGACCTTGCTGGCGTTTCTGACCTTCTATTCCGTCGTAACTCGATTACTGGCCAAATTGAATGTCTTGCGAACAAGTCTGCTGTTGAACTGAACAGTGAGCTACACAGCAACAACTAATCTATGCTCTAGATGCTAGATGCTAGAAAATACGAAGCCGCTGGGGTTAAATTGAAGTGACCCCGTAAAGTTGGACATTTCTGTTAAGCGGCTTTCAAGGCCTGAGTTCGATATTCTATCGGAGTCAGG